>NZ_JAUCAP010000094.1:0-8355 GCF_030361045.1 Lentilactobacillus sp. TOM.63 | reverse complement strand
TTCTAACGAGAAACAAAAAATCTGTCATCAGTAATAGATAAAATCTATTACCAACAACAGATATTGTAGAACCAAAACACAGAACCGATAACATTCCAAGCAGGGATGCAACGATTTCTGTGCTTTTTGTGTTCTATAACTTTTCTGATATTTCGGTGGTTTATACGATGTTTTACTGATCCAATTCACTCGCAGACCCGTCTTTATAATTCTTTGCCCATAAGAATTCAGTCAGGATTTTGTTAACTGCGAGGTTGTTATTGTGCAACTCGCTATGTTGGGCCTTTGCGCCAAATGCTTGAAATGTTTGGTAGAAACTGACGTGGTCTCTTAAAATGTATCCAAGAGAAAGCGCGGAGGCATTTGTGACGACGCCATCCGAATTAGAACCATTCCCCAAGTTACCATAGATATTGAGAACTCTTGTCTGATGCGGAAAATTCTTTCGCAGGCGGTATAACATGCGATATTCTGGATGAATGATCTTGGGCTTCCCGGTTGGCAGGATTTTATTTTGGTTGGGCATATCGTCCCATAGTTGCATTAATGGACCACTTGTCGGCTGATTAGACTTATGATTATTCATAATTCCATCATAGGGCCCAGCAATGACACAAATCTTGTTGACGCGCGGGAGGTCTTTTTGGTTACCATTCAACAAATTATAGTAGATAACTGCGTACGCGCCCATTGAGTGGCCAACAAAGTTTAGCTGATTGACATGATATTTTTTCTTTAATAGCTTGGTTACTTTTTTCAGCCAGTGCGCGTACTGAACTTCACCAGCCCGGTTGTTATCCATACGAACCATAATAATTGGGTTTCTCATCCATGGCTTGATTGTTCCAATAACAGAAATTCTGCCATTGGAACGCACCCTGATAATCATTCGCCTGGTTGCGGCACCGCTTATTTCAGTGGAGGTGACAATTTCTTTTTCGGATCTCAGCGTTCCACTCCAGCCATGAACGAAGAGGGTTGGGGTGTTGGAATTAACGAATCTTTTCGTCAAGGCACGCTGATTTTCTTGAGTGTGCCAGATTGACAGGCTAAATCCTAAAATGATGATACCGCCAATTACAAAGTACAGTATTCGTAATTTTTTGGAACGCCGATCATAAAACATTAACTAACCGCCTTGTGTAAGGAATTTTTTACCTTTATTTTGATAAATGCATAGAAAAGAGACAACGCAAACGAAATTATCAGCGCTAAAATTGTTTCTAAAATTGCACTTTGGTAACCAGCTTCATCAACAATATCAATGACCGCTTTGTGCAAATACATGATCCCCAAAGTCTGTTGCCCGACTAATTGAATGGGTTTGATCACAAACTGTGGGAAGAACTTACAGAAATAGTAGCTGGCACTGAATACGACCAAGCAAACAATGATTGGAATGAATGTAATATAAGAAATTCGTGAAATGGCAATGTGATGATAGGATGCATGAATAATTTTGGATTTTAAGAAGAACGCAAAATTGAAGCGGTCCATGTGCTGCATCCAAAATGCCCAAAAGGTGAAGATTGTTGCGGGGATGATCACCCATAAATCCTTAACGAATTCTTGAATCTTGTGGAAGTATAAATAGCCAAATAGCATGAAGAACATTGCGATAAAAGCAACATCAAAATCCCATGGCAGATATTTATAACTTAAGAAATAAATATGCTTGTAACTCGTGGAAACAATCAAAGAAATGAACGCCACGATAATTTGAGCTTCCCGATTCTTGACGTATGTAATGACAATCGACGTAAACAGGAGTGCCAACAGGTAGACATTAATGTACCAGAAAACACTCAGATAATGATTAAGGGTTCTACCACCGTACGCTAACCGGACAAAATAAAAGAGGGTATAGGACCAACTTTCACCCCGGACGAAGTGGGAAACCATGATTAGCAGGCCCCCACAAATGAAGTAGGAGATTAACAGTGGGAAAATGCGTTTTTTGAAAAAGCCAATCCAATCATTATTCACAATTGGTTTTAAGAAAAAGCCTCCCATAATGAAGAAGATCGGCATGTGCCACCAATATAAGAAATGAAACATGGTGCCATGCCTCGTCATAGCGTGACCGAAGACGACGGCAACAATTCCGACAGCCTTAGCCACGTCAATCCATTCGATTCTTTTTTTACTCACAACAATTTCACCTCGTAAATTTCAAAAAAACACCATAAAAATATTTTAGTGCATTTTAGTCCCTTGTGACAACATTTTTTCAATTCCAACCAGCAATTCTCTTGATGCTTAAGTAATATTTAATATATCCTCTCGATATTGCTATTGCAAGGCATTTTGGCTAAACTGTAACGAGTAGATTTAAAGCTGATGAAAGTAGGAACAAAAATTGGGTAATCAAGATCGAAACCGCCCGGATATTTCCAAAGATAAAATGCTGTCCGGATCCGCTTGGATGACGGCTGGAAGCATTTTGAGCCGTTTCTTGGGGGCAGTGTACATTATTCCTTGGAGCATTTGGTTCGGGAATTATTTTTTACGCGGAAATGCACTTTATGGACTTGGCTATAATATTTATAGTTTCTTTCTAATTGTTGCCATCGCGGGGATTCCGTCTGCGATTGCCAAGCAAGTTGCCCATTACAATGCTTTAAATGAATATGGCGTCGGGGTCCGTTTATACAAACGTGGACTGGTGTTGGCCGTTTCGACCGGAGTTATTTCAGCCGCTGTTCTTTATTTTGGTGCCCCATTAATTGATGGTGGCAACCCAAATGTGATTCCTGTTTTGCATTCGTTGGCTTGGGCAATTTTGATTATTCCAACGATGAGTTTAACTAGGGGGTATTTTCAGGGTTATCAACAGATGGCACCCTCAGCAATTTCTCAATTCGTTGAGCAGTTGGTTCGGGTAATCTATATGCTGGTAACGGCTTTCCTGATCATGCAGGTCTTTCACGGCGATTGGGTGAAGGCCGTCTCACAGTCCACATTTGCAGCGTTTGTGGGGGCTGTCGCTGGCGTGCTCACCTTAGCTTGGTATTATCTAAGCCGCCGAGAAGATTTTCGTTCCTTGGTTGCTCATAGTAACAATCAATTGCGGATAGAACCTAAAGCACTGTATCGAGAAATTATTGTTCAGGCAATTCCATTCATTATCTTAGGCGCCGGCATTACGATTTTTATGTTAATCGATCAGTTCACCTTTTTCAAAGTGATGAAGCTGGCAACCAATTATTCCAATAACATGCTTTCAGATTTATATGCATTATTTGCGGTTAATGCCAACAAGCTGATTATGATCACAATCTCTTTGTCATCTGCGTTGGCGATTACGGCGGTTCCTTTGCTGTCAATTGCGCTAACCAATGGGGATCGGCAGGAAATTTCCAGGCAGAACTCAAATGTGTTAACCCTCTTCCTATTCGTGATGATTCCCGCTGCATTAGGGATGTGTGCCATTTCTGGACCGCTTAACCGATTATTTTACGGTCAAGCCCAACAAGCACTTGGCGCAAATCTATTGACCTTCTCATCGATTATTTCCATTCCAATGGGATTGTTTGTTATGACTTCTGCGGTGATGCAAGGATTATCACAAAATAAGCGGGCAGTTAAATTTTTCGTCGTCGGCACAATTGTGAAGCTCATCTTCCAGTGGCCATGTATATGTTATTTAGGCTCATTTGGCCCACTTGTTTCAACTGGACTTGGGTTAGGCGTCGCCGACTGGTTAATCATTCGCTCATTGAATCGACAATTTGGGTTCAACCGGCGAATGCTCGATATTGGATTTCGAAAAATCGCAAAATATTCATTATTTATGTATGCCGCATCCCTTCTGACGGTGTGTGCAGCTAACTTTTTACTTAAATTCGTCGCGGACCCATTTGAACGAATCCCGAGTCTGATCGTTACGATACTAGCTGTTGCCGTTGGTGGTTATATCTACATCTATTTAGCCCTTAAAAGCCGAGTTGCAGATATGATCTTGGGAGCACGAACCGAAAAGTTAAGAAAATTATTGAGAATTCAGTGACATAAAGTGGGATACAAGCAACCAGATGATATTCGGAATACAAAATGGTCGGAGCAAAATGATTGATTTTTGTTCCGACCTTCTCAATGTTCAGAATATGACCATGACAAATAGTAGGTCAATAAGCAGCTTCCGGTCATATCAGGGAACTAACCGTTTATTGTTCCGCACTCTTGATTTTTAAACATAAATTCTGGTAGTGCTTCGCTGATTTGATGCGGTAAGACAACGTATTGTTTTCTTGCCAGTTCATCAGCAATCGCACTGTGAGTATACACCGCCGCCAAAACGGCTTGGGCTTTATTTTCAAACTGAGCAGTAAAGCCGCCAATGAGCCCAGCTAATGTATCTCCCATGCCACCAGTTGCCTGAGCAGGGGTCCCCTCTGTGTTTTCGTAAACTTGATCACTTACGCAAACTTGCGTGCGGTGGGATTTAACAACCACAATTGCCTTAAGTTTTTTGGCGGCAGCCAGGTTCGCAGTAGCTGTTTGGTCGGTAATTTTAATGCCAGAGACCCGTTGCCATTCCATTTGGTGGGGAGTCAACACATTTAGTGGTTCCTTTGGCAGCGACAACTTGTTACTGGCAATTAATGTCAGGGCCGAGCCATCAATGACAAATACCTGGCCGGTTTTGGCTAACGCAAAAGTTTTTTTCAGAAGGGTTAGTGCTTGATCACTTGTCCCAAGTCCTGGCCCAATTACAACGACCTTTGCTGCGGAAATGATCGGTTTTGCTTTTTCGAAATCGTTATCATCGACAAACATCGCTTCTGGCAACCAGTCGTGGAGACTTGATTGGTTGGTGGGATTGGTAACGGTGGTCACTAACCCAGCTCCGCTATAAACGGCGGCTAGTGAGGCCATGATGATTGCGCCGCCAAAGTTTTGACTGCCGCCAATCAGGACTATTTTTCCATAGGTGCCCTTGAAACTGTTGGCAGGCCGTTTTCTGATAACTTTCGGTAAAATTGTTTTTGTTATTTTTTCCATGACAATCATTCTCCCAGTTGTTTAGTTTAACTATCTCCAGTATACCATTGGACTTATTGAACAATGGTAACGGCCAAGCCTTTCTGTGATAAAATACAGTTATGACAGGAGTGAGAAATTAATGACAATCGACTGGAAACAACAATCACAAGATTATCGGACTGATTATTTAAATGATTTGAAAGAATTAATCGGCATTGAAAGTGTTCGAGATGATGAGCACGCAACCGACGAGTATCCACTGGGTGAAGGACCAACTAAGGCGATGCTGAAGTTTCTTTCATTTGGTGAACGCGATGGGTTCGTGACGAAAAATATTGATAATATCGTTGGCTATATTGAATATGGCTCTGGTGACCAAACAATGGCCATGCAGGCCCATGCTGACGTGATGCCTGCAGGTGATGGTTGGCAAACCAATCCATTTGAAATGACCGAAAAAGACGGGAACGTTTATGGTCGGGGAACTTCTGATGATAAAGGTCCCGCTTTGGCAGCATATTATGGGCTTAAAATGTTGAAAGATAACGGAATTACCCCGAAGATGAAAATCCGTTTGATTGTCGGCACCGATGAAGAGAGTCATTGGACTGGGATGAAACACTATTTTGAAGTGGAGCCTGAGCCGACATTTGGTTTTTCACCCGATGCGGAATTTCCATTAATTAACGGCGAAAAAGGTAATTCAACTTACGTGACGACGTTTGGAAACGCAAATGGTGAAGAAATCACCTTAAAAGACTTTATTTCTGGCTTACGGCCAAACATGGTTCCTGGAAATGCGACTGCGCTCGTTGAAACGGGTGATAATGAGGGGATGGTTGATGCCTTCACTAAATTCTTGGATACCAACCCCTTGTCTGGAGATGTTAAGGCAACCGACGAGGGAATTGCGATTCATTTAATTGGCAAGGCCGCTCACGCAATGGAGCCTAAGAATGGGATTAATGCGGGCACTTATTTAGCGAAATTTCTCCAACAATTTGCGTTTGAAGGCGATGCTAAGCACTTTATTGATTTTCTCGCCAGTGACTTACATGATGATTCCCGAGCAACCAAGATTGGCGCCAATCATGTTGATGATGTGATGGGTGATGTAACGATGAATGTCGGCATCATGAGATTCAATGCTCATGATGGTGGCTCGATCAATACGAATTTTAGGTATCCTAAGGGAACATCTGATAAAGAGATTTTGACTCAGCTTGAGGCTGCCGCTGGAAAACATCATGGTCAAGTTTCAGAAACTGATAATATGGTGCCTCATTATGTTGATCCTGATGATCCAATTGTTAAGACACTGATGAATGTGTATGAAGAACAATCTGGTGATCATGATGCCAAGCCTGAAGTCGTCGGCGGCGGCACGTATGCCCGGCTCATGAAGCGTGGCGTTGCGTTTGGCGCATTATTCCCAGGCACTCAGGACACAATGCATCAGGCAAATGAATTTCAGCCAATTAATGATCTACTAAAGGCAATGGCGATTTATGGTCAGTCTATTTACGAATTAACTGCCAAATAAACGAGGTGGCGACATGCTCGAATTTAACTATACAAATATTCTGGTTGGTGTCGATGGTTCAAAGACGGCTGCCAAGGCGGTTAATAAAGCCATCACGATCGCAGAACATAACGGTGCTAAGCTGACAATTGCAGCGGTCATTAACGATCGCGACATTATTGGCGTGTCTAAATCCGCCTTGCTTGGCTTTGGAAGTATTAATCCTGGCGCGGTTGATGAACTAAAAGAACGTTATACGCGATTGGTGGCCAAATATGCTGGTCGCGCTAAAGAACACGGAATCGATGTAAAAACGGTTGTGACGTCTGGGGACCCTAAAACCGTCCTTGCTCGTGACATCGTTGAAAATGAAAAGATCGACGCAATTGTCATTGGTGCTACCGGAGCCAATTTTGTTGGCCGAGTGACAATGGGCTCGACGGCGGCATTTGTGATTGCTCAAGCACCATGTGATGTGTTTGTCGTTCATCGAGACCCCAAATAAATTGAAACTTATTTTTCTTGTTAGGAAGAGACTGGAATAGTAGGCAACCTTTTAATTCCAGTGTTAATGAAAACAGACTGGGGCAATAGGCGTTTTGATCCCAGAATTTAACGAAGAGAACCAATTATTCCAGATTTTGGAATAATTGGTTCTCTTCGTTAAATGACCGGGATCAGCAGTTTGGCGCAGCTTTTATCCAAGTGACTAGGGCGATCTAAGTGAATGATCATCGATTGAAAATTAATATATGTCTTGGCCTCCTTCTTCGTCAAAGAGTTGAAATCAGATGATGCCTCAACTTCTCGTTATTGTGAGTTGAATGAGTCATATTCAAAATAATAATGGTTTGGTATTGCATGATGGTGAGAGATAAGTTTATACTTCTTGGGTATAGTTTTAGTAATCTTGATTGATGGGGAAATACATATGATCGATGTTTTATTTAACGAAAGTTTCTCAAATTCACTTAAACATTTTTATCAACAACACGATATCGATAACGAGATCATCACCTTGCCGGTCTATCTTAATTTGGGAGATATCACCGAAGGGAATTTTATTGAAAATCGGCGCACGCTGTTTAAAATTCAAAGCACGCATACGCGATTTTCAACCACTTCTGAGAGAATTCGCCGATTAGTGGCGGCGTTGGATCGCCTGTTTGAGGTGGTTAACCAAGGCCTCACAATTCGCATTTGGTGGAGTGATTTGAGTGATGATGCCTGTGGCTTTTTCTGGCTTTGTGAGGCATTACTAAATAAAAATGCACAGTTATCCGAAATTCATGTGCCGCTTTCATTCGTGAAGGGAGAAGTTCTGGTGACCCTTTCGAGTTTGGGAGAACTTCTTGACGAAGATCTTGAACAGCTTCAACTGACTCAGTATGAGCGGCCATTAACCCGAAATCGGCAAAAAGTTTCCAGTTATGTCTGGCGTGATTTACGAGCGGATAACACGCCCGTTCGAGTCAATATTAATGGGCAACTTGTCAGTCAGCCAATTACCTTCTATGATCAGTTTTTGCTCGGTCAGGTGAGTCCTAAATGCTTTAGAAATGTGATTCGAGTGATTGGTGAAACCCTTGGGCGTTTTCCGGTTGGTGCCCCTGACTGGTGGTATCGTCATCGCGTTGATTATCTCGTTTCCAAAGGGGTCTTAGATTATCAAAAGACCGATCCACAGATCAATCACTTGGACCCAGGTAGCGTGAAGCTAAATCAGAAAATGATATGATCATCAATCAAAAAGAGTGGAACGAAAAAAAACGGCTCTTCGTCAACTGTTGTTGGTGAAACTAAATTCGAGTTCTAATCACTTTGTGATTAGGGCTCTTTTTGTTTTG
>NZ_JAUCAP010000093.1:0-8503 GCF_030361045.1 Lentilactobacillus sp. TOM.63 | reverse complement strand
GTTTCTTTTGAAATCTTAGTCATAAAAAATACCTCCAAAGCTAAAGTTTTTACTTTAACTTTGGGGGTATAGGTCACCTTCGGGTATACTTCGGTCCTCTTTTTTGACCACTCGAACTTCAGTCATTTCAAAGAGATAGATATGATATAATGAAGTTCGATGTGGATACATAAACAAGTGGAAAAGTGGAGTGGAGCCAATGTCTCGTTTTAAGAATTTAGATTATTTTCTATTTATTCCGTATATCATCATGTCGGTGATCGGAATTATTATGGTATATTCAGCTAGTGCCAATATTGGTATCCAAAACGGCGGTAGTCCACTTAGCTACTTTAAAAAGCAACTATTTTACGTTATTCTGAGCGTGATCATTGTCGTCTTGATGAGTCGATTTAAACTCTCTAAACTGAGGAATAAACAATTTTTGTCTTCGTTAGAAATCATTTTCTTTGTGGTTTTAGTCGGGTTATTGGCTTTTGGGGCCACAATTAATGGGGCTGCGAGTTGGATTCGGGTTGGCCCATTTAGCCTGCAGCCAGCTGAATTCGTCAAATTTTTTCTAATTATCCGGCTGGCAAATATCATTGATGCCAAACAAGATATCATTACGCGGTCTGCCGCAGATTGGTGGGGCCAACTTTGGCCGACGATGGTGCGGTGTGGAATCTTGATTATCTTGATTTTTGCTCAGCCTGATGCTGGTGGCGCTGCAATCAATTTTGCAATTGTATTTGTAATCTTCATGACCAGCGGGATTTCTTGGAAGAAGGCAGTTTCCTTCTTATTTGGCGGCGTGGTGCTGGTTTACGCAGCCATTAATTTCATTTTAGTGCCGATGTCTAAGAGCAGTATGTTCTCCAATTCATACCAACTCCAACGGATTATTGCCTTTACAAATCCGTTCGGTCACGCAACTGGAGCGGGTCAGCAACTGGTCAATTCTTATTATGCGATTAGTAACGGCGGTCTGTTCGGCGTTGGTTTAGGAAATAGTGTCCAAAAAACGGGTTACCTACCAGAACCCAATACTGATTTCATCATGTCAATTCTAACCGAAGAATTAGGCGCCATCGGGGCGATTTGCGTGATGGCCTTATTAACGTTCATTATTGCTAGAACGGTTCTACTTGGCATTCGGAGTAACAGCACGTATCAAAGCTTAATCTGTTATGGCGTTGCGACCTATCTAACCATTCAGACATTATTTAATATGGGCGGGGTCCTCGGTGCTTTGCCAATTACTGGGGTGACTTTCCCGTTCATTAGTTACGGTGGTTCCAGTATTTTGACGTTATCGCTTTGCCTCGGGCTGGTATTAAATGTTTCTAACCGGCAACGAGAAGCCCGGCGAGCGTTGCAAGCTACTACCAATTAGGTTTCAAAGGAGATGTCAATTTGGCATTTGAAATTCAACCGACAATCGGTTTAATTGTGTATTTACATTCAGTTAAACATTCAAGAAGCTTAAAACAATTCGGCCGCCTCTACTACGTGTCAAAGCGAATGAGGTATGCCCTGTTGTATGTGAACAAGGATCAGCAAGAAGAAGTAACGAAGAAGCTCACATCCGAAGGCTATGTCAAACAAGTGGTCCCGTCTCACCTGAACGAGCTTGTGAGTGAGGTTGAGGGCAAGAATTCGGTTGAGGATGATGATTCGTTTGATGAAGATTTTTAAGATGAGGTTAGTAGATTGAGAATTGTATCTGGAAAATATGGTGGCATTCGGTTAACACCCGTCAAAAGTGATAAAACGCGGCCAACCACGGATAAAGTCAAGGAATCGCTCTTTAGTATGACCGGTCCTTACTACAACGGTGGGGCGTTTCTTGACCTGTTCGCGGGCTCCGGCGCCGTTGGCATTGAAGCCGTTTCTCGTGGGATGACCAAAGCAATTTTGGTGGATAAGCAATTTCAAGCGATCAAGGCAATCAAAGAAAACGTTGAAAAGATTCATGCCGCTGATCAGTTTGACATTATCAAAGGAAATGCGGAAACCGTATTAAAGCAACTGGCAGATAACCAACAAAAGTTTGATATGGTCTTTTTGGATCCGCCTTATAAAAAGCAACGGATCATCGCCACGATTGACAGTTTGTTTGAGCTGGGGTTACTAAATGACGATGCGATCATTATCTGTGAGACGGATAACCAAACTGACTTACCGGCAACTCACGGCATGTTTGAAGCGATCAAGCAAAAAAATTATGGATTAACAAATTTAACGATCTATCGATTTGGTAAGGAGTAACGACATGACAGCGGTTTTGTATGCAGGCAGTTTCGATCCGATCACTTTAGGTCACGTTGACGTGATTCAGCGGGCGAGCCGGGTGTTTGACAAAGTGTATGTTGCGATTAGTATTAATACCCATAAAAAGGCGACGTTCACCCCTGAACGGCGGGCAGAGTTTGCCAAAGACGCCTTGGCCGATCTCGATAACGTTGAGGTCATGATCTCTGATGAATTAACGGTTGAACTTGCTAAAAGCCTTGGGACAACTGTCCTATTGAGAGGTGTCCGTGGAAGTTCCGACCTGGATTCAGAAATGGCGATTGCCGGCTTAAATGAAAAACTGGATTCACATATTCAGACGGTTTTCATTCCAACGGCTGCTGATTACCGAGATCTTTCATCAAGCATGATTAAAGAGATTGCCAAGTTTCATGGTGACATTTCGAAATTTTTGCCTGCCAAGGCTGCAAATGCACTTAAAAATAAATACCTTTAGAAAAGTGGGAAAACAATGAAAAATTCCAAGCTCAAACGGTACCTGCTAGGGGCGGTTGTTTTTGTGATCGTTCTGGCAGGACTGTTCTGGCCGCTGCCAAACTACATAGAAGGGCCTGGGGATGCTTCCAATTTAAGCAAGATTGTCTCAATTAAGGATCATCCTGATAAATATCAGGGGCAATTCATGCTGATGTCGGTCAGCATTGCCAAAGCGCGGCCAGTGACGTATTTGTACGCTAAATTAAGCCCATATTATTCAGTGGTTTCGGATGCGAGTGTCACTGCTGGGCAAGATATGCAGGAATATGACAAGGTCCAGCATTTCTACATGGAAAGCTCGATTGGCCAAGCAATCTACACAGCCTACAAACATGCCCACAAGGAAGTTAAGTTGGATTACCGCGGCATTTATGTCTTGGATATTCAAAAGAAGTCAAAATTCCGTCATCAATTACAAGTTGGTGATGTTGTCGAATCAATCGACGGTCATCGTTTCAAGAGTTCAACCGGTTTTGTGAACTATGTTAAAAAGCAAAAATTTGGTCAGCAACTTACTGTGACTTTTCGGCGAAACGGCCATCTCCATAAAGTAACGGCACCACTGATTATGATTGCCAAGCATCGGGCAGGAATTGGGATTACTTTGACCGATGATGTGAAGGTCCAAACCAATATTCCAATCAAAGTGAACCCAGGCGATGTTGGCGGCCCCTCAGGCGGATTAATGTTCTCACTGCAGATATACAGTCAATTAACAAACAAAAATCTGCGCCACGGGCAAAAAGTTGCCGGAACCGGGACCGTTGATGGCTTTGGGAATGTCGGTGAAATTGGCGGGATCGATAAAAAGATTATCACGGCTAAAAAGCACGGCGCAAAGATTTTCTTGGCACCGTACATCAAACCAACTAAAGAAATTTTGAAATTAGAGCCTGGTCATAAAACCAATTACCAATTAGCCAAACAAACTGCGAAGAAATATGCCCCGAACATGAAAGTCATTCCGGTTCAAACTTTTTCTCAAGCAGTCAAAATTTTAGAAAAGCAATAAAGGATTAGATAATTCTAGTCCTTTTTTTCGTATATAAAAGATAGAAGGGAGGAACAGTATGAATAGGATACGTGAGTTTATTGATGAATATCTTTATCAAGTATTGATCGGGTTGGTTGGAATCATTGTGGTGTTTATGTTCGTAATTGGTGGCTTGTTGATCAGCCATGGTGATAAGCAAACGATGGACGATGCCAGTGCGGTTGAATCAACGGCGTCTCAGAGTGGGCAAGCGACGTCGCAATCGACAGCTCAGGAGAGTACGCGACCGATGGCATCCAGCAGTGCTGCGGCTCAGCAGATGTACGTGGACGTTAAGGGAGCGGTTAAGAATCCCGGCGTTTATCAAATCAATGCCAATATGCGGGTAGTTGACGCGATCAATTTGGCCGGTGGCTATAATCGTTCTGCGGACAAGAAACAAATTAACCTCGCGCAAAAATTGAGTGATCAGCAGGTGATTTATGTCCCAATTCGCGGTGAGAAGGGGGCACCAGTGACAACGACGACAGCTCCTCAAGCTCCGGCCAGTGGTGGCGACACCGCGGCAGAAGCAACGAGTTCAGCTGAGGGAACTTCTGATGCCCAAAGTGGGCAACAAATCAACTTGAATACGGCGGATAAAGCCAAGCTGCAAGAACTCAGTGGGATAGGTGACAAGAAGGCTGATCAAATCATTGCTTATCGCCAAGCTCATGGCCAATTCAAAAAAATTGAGGAGTTGAAAGATGTTCCCGGCTTTGGTGATAAAACCTTCGCAAATTTAAAATCTTCAATCTGTGTGTAGCCCAGATGACGTTTTTGAGATATGATTTACATCATGGAAGGTGAAACTATGGATAAGCGGATCAAATGGGATCAATATTTCATGATGCAGGCAGTATTGCTTGCCTCCAGGAGTACCTGTGAGCGGCTATCAGTCGGCGCCGTGATCGTTCGAGACAAGCGGATCATTGCAGGTGGCTACAATGGCTCAGTTGCCGGTGATGACCATTGTATCGATGTCGGTTGCTATCTGTTGGATGGTCATTGTGTCAGAACGATTCATGCCGAAATGAATGCGATCTTGCAATGCGCGAAATTCGGTGAAAGTACGGACAACGCAGAGATCTACGTGACGGATTTTCCTTGTCTTCAGTGCACCAAAATGCTGTTGCAGGCTGGTATCCGCAAAATTAATTACCTTAGGAACTATCACAATGATGAATACGCCCAAAGGCTCATCAAATTAAAAGATATTGCATTAAATAAAATTGAATTAACTCAGTCTGATATGGATCGAATTCCATTTAGGGCCTATTTATCTGACTAAGAATTAGAAATTGGTTAATTATGCCATCACTGGCGATGCTCTTCTTGAGTATGGCCTTGTTTGGGAATAAAATCATTGGGATTATCTTGCTCATTGCTTTGGCAGTTCGGTTACTAGCACTCAGAAATGTTGGGTTGCTGGTGATGACGATTGGTGTTTCTCTGGGCTTCATTGTGACTTCAACGAGCATTAATTCGAAGCTAAAAGTTGATTTACCAGATCAGTTAGAAAATCAAGTGTTGAAAGTTTATCCGGATATGGTGAAAACAAATGGGGCCAGCTTTAGCTATATTGGCAAATTGACGGGTGATGCTCACAAGTTCGTTTTTTATGGCCGCTTCAAGACCCAGCAACAGAAACGCCAGCTATTGGAATCCAATGAGCCGATTTTGCTGCGAATAAGCGGTAAAGTGGCCGATTTTAACCCCGCAACCAACGTCAACCAATTTGATATGCGGCAGTATTACCATCATCAAAAGATTGCCAGAGCCGTGGTGATTGATGAAATCAACTCTTTGGGGCCAAGTCCGCAATTGACAATGGTCGACCGAATTCATCGGTTACGGTGCCAATTTAATCACTATTGTGAAACCCTGCCGAAAACATTACAAATCTATTCGATGGGGCTCATTAGTGGCAGTCGTCAAACCGATTTTTTTGATGAGATGACTGGCGTTAAGAAGCTGGGGTTGCTGCATGTGTTTAGCATTTCGGGGATGCACGTTTATTATTTCTTGGCAATTCTCAATCAGTTTCTTGCGTGGTTACCGCTTTCTAAATATGGGAAAGCCGGCATTGAGTTGGTATGTATTGCTGCCTACTTTATTTTTTCTGGTGGTTCGCCAGGACTTTTTCGCGCCGTCGTGATGGCGGTAATTGCAATCTTCAATCGACTACTCCAAATCCGGCTGTCTCGACTGGACATTTGGAGCCTGTGCCTGATGATTAACCTCTTCTTGATGCCTGAAGCCATGTTTTTGATGGGGGTTCAGCTGAGCTATGGGTTGTCACTGGGATTAATTGTGTCTGATGGCTTGTCCTATGTAAAGCAAACGGTGTTACTGAATCTATTGACACTACCAATTCTGCTTTATCACGTATATGAGTGGCATCTGTTAAGTGTGGCCGTGAATATCATTGTGTTGCCATTATTTGGAAAAGTGATTTTTCCGTTGGTGATCTTCGGCGTTATCGCTGGGAAGGTGCTGCCAATGATGGTATTACTCGTAGAATTCGGGTTAAAGGCCTTTAATGACGGTCTCAATTGGATCAGTACGCTGCCTGGATTGATTATTTTTGGCAAACCCAGTTTAGTGGTTGTGATCGCGATGTTACTATTAACGTTTTGTCTGGTCCTTAAAAAAGTTAATCATAAACGACTAATAATTGGGCTGGGTTGTCTTTATGTTGGGACTTTTCTGGTGATTCATTTCCCACTTACCGGCGAAATTACAATGTTTGATATCGGGCAAGGGGATAGTTTCCTCGTCAGGGCACCAATGAATCGCTCTGTGACGCTGATTGATACCGGTGGTAAAGTGGACTTCAGCACCCAGTCATGGCAGCGTGGGGTGAAAAATTATCAGGCGAAACGCTTGTCGATTAACTACTTGAAAAGTATTGGCGTTTCCCGGATTGATTACTTGTGTGTCAGCCATCAGGATGCTGATCACTGTGGGGACTTGCCAGCGTACATTCAAGAAATGCAGATTGGGACTATTTTAATTCCGTTGGGGATGGACAAGAACCCCAATTTTATGAAACGAATTGAAGGGCGTCATCGGGCTACCCGTGTATTACCAGTTAACAATGAGATGCGAGTCAATGGGTTGCCATTATCCATTTATCATCCTTACGAACCGGGTCTGGGTGAAAATCATGATTCAATGGTACTGGGGGCAACGATTGGTGGCTTGAGCTGGCTGTTTACAGGTGATCTGGATCGGCCGGGAGAACTGGACACCATTTCCCGTCATTCAGAGCTTCATGTCGATGTGCTCAAGGTTGGTCATCATGGCAGTAAGACGGCTTCAGACCCGCAGTTTGTTGCGCACATCAAACCGAAGATTGCCTTAATTTTGGCCGGAAGAAATAATCGCTATCATCATCCCAATGTTGAAACGCTAGAAACCTTGAAACGAGCGGGGATGATGATCTACAATACGCAGACCCAAGGTATGGTAAGATATGTATATCGTCACAATTCCGGTCATTTTGAAACCACATTAAATGAACATGAAGGGAACTTGTAATGGATTTTTCAAAATTCAAAAAACAGTTTGATAAGGAGCATCCCGCCACCGTTTATCTGATTTTAGGCGATCAGGAATACCTTTCCCAACAGATTAAAGACATGTTTGTTGACCTGATTCCAGAAGAGGAACGATCGATGAATATTGGCAATTACGACATGGAAGATGTTGTTGTCTCGGCTGCCGTTGAGGACGCCATTTCGGTGCCGTTCTTTGGCGAACGCCGATTAGTGATGATTAACCGGCCGTACTTTTTGACTGGGAAGAAGGTTAAGACCAAAGTTGACCAGAACACGGACGATTTTGAAGATTATTTAAAGCATCCAGAACAGTCAACTATCATGGTTATTTTCGCGCCGTATGAAAAATTAGATGCACGCAAAAAAATAACCAAAGCACTGAAAAAAGTGGCGACCATAGTTGAAATTGGCAAGTTGCGTGAAGCTGAAATCAAGCATTTAGTGACTGAGCGGGTAACAAGTAAAGGTTTCAAGATTAACCCCGATGCACTGGATAGAATGATGCAACTGACCGGTGTCAAGTTGACCTCAATGATGGGGGAACTGCCCAAATTATGCCTTTACAACAATGACACAAAAGTTATCAATATCGATTCGGTAAATGGCCTAGTCAGCCGATCGATGGAACAAAACGTATTTGATTTGGTGAATATGGTGCTGAAGAAAAATGCCAAGCAGTCCATGGACATCTACCAGCAATTAATTTTGGAAAACGACGAACCAATTAGGATTAACGCCGTATTGGTTCAACAATTTCGCTTGTTGCTTCAAGTGATGATCTTACAGAAGCACGGTTACTCGCAGGGAAACTTGGCATCGGCGCTCAAGGTTCATCCCTATCGCGTGAAGTTGGCCATGCAGACGGTCAGGCAATTTAAGTATGACCAGCTGCGGGATGCCTATATTGGCTTGATTGAGACTGAAAAGGAAATGAAGTCGACAAGTCGGTCACCCGAATTATTGTTCGAGTTGTTCGTGCTGAAGTTTATGAAACACTAGTGTGACGAAAAGTCGTTTAATGCATTTATAAAACAGGCTCACCAGTTAGAATCCTAATTTTGAAGTGCAACAGAAAAGTTAGACAAGTTTAGATATTGATTTAAGCTACCATGGCTTGATTCCTGTATTCTACAGG
>NZ_JAUCAP010000092.1:0-8724 GCF_030361045.1 Lentilactobacillus sp. TOM.63 | reverse complement strand
TTCTAACGAGAAACAAAAAATCTGTCATCAGTAATAGATAAAATCTATTACCAACAACAGATATTGTAGAACCTTTTATTTGAATATGATAAGCTTTAATAGTTACATAATTAAATATTGGGGTAGGATTCAATGCGTTAAGTGTCGAAGGAACGGAATGTGAACTTCGAACGAAAGCTAAAGAGCTTCGACTTGTTCTTTAACTGCGGTGTTGTTTCCGCATTCACCAGCTTATTTAGACATTCTAAATAGTGGTGAGCTCCTTTAGAGGAGATGTCAGCATTATGAAGTCATTATCACTAGGTTTTAGGAAGCTCAGAACATTGGATGTTGTCGTGTTAGGTGTCTTAATGGCACTTGCGCTGATATTGGGTCGATTTACGGTTGGAACCCAATTTATGAGACTGAGCTTTGGCTTTATCGTAGTTGCAATCACCAGTTACTTATATGGACCATTGTGGTCTTCAACGACGGCAGCATTGGGTGATATTATTGGGACGCTTATTTCTGGCAGTCCATACTTTCCTGGTTTCACTGTTTCTGCTATTTTGGGAGCGGCCATTTATGGTTTCTTTTTCTACAACAAGGAAATCACTTGGAAACGTGTTATTGTGTCTCAGCTGATCATTGCTGTCCTTGTGAATGCGGTCTTGAATACATTTTGGCTAACGGTTCTTTACAAAACGCCTTTCTTCGGGTTGCTACCAATGAGAACATTGAAGGAAGTTATTATCACTCCAATTCAAATCGCAATTTTATACTTTATTATGAATTCGAAATCATTTGAGATGATTAAAAATCGCCTCTTAAATTGATTACCGTGACGACACACAGTACACGTTTAACGTTGTACTTGTGGGCCGTCTTTTTGTCCTATGATATTTATAAAAAAGGAGTCGAATAATGTACACAATCAAGTTAAATAATATGGCGTTTCATTCACATATTGGTGTTTTACCAGAAGAGCAGGTGGTGGGGCAATCACTTCAGATTGATTTGATTACGCAAATTGAGGCGGACCCCAAGCACGATGAGTTGGCAACGACTGTTTCTTACGGCGACTTTTATCAAAAGGTGCAAACCATTGTCACCAATCAGCACGTTAAACTAATCGAAACTCTGGCTCAGATGATCATCATCCAAATTAAGACATTGGATCCCCGAATCGGAAAAACAACTGTTAGAATCAGAAAACTTGGGCTGCCGATTGATGGCGTCCTAGACAGTGTTGAAATTGAAATGGAGGATTAATGATGGAAGAAGTTTATTTAAGTCTGGGAAGTAACATTGGTAATCGGCAACGTTATATTAATAACGCGATTCAAATGCTTGGCAATAATTCCCAAATTATCATTGACGATGTCGCAAGCTACTATGAAACATCACCAGTTGGTAATGTTTCTCAGCGATCGTTTATTAATACGGCGGTGAAAATCACCACTAATCTTGATCCAGAATCATTATTAAGTGTGATTCACACCATTGAAAAGAGTCTTCGGCGAACACGAAAAGTTCATTGGGGACCCCGGACGTTAGATATTGATATTATCTTTTATGGAAACCAAGTGATCAATAGTGACGATTTACAGATTCCTCACCCAGAAACATTTAACCGAAAATTTGTGCTTGTTCCAGTTAAACAATTAATCCAACGGACATTCCCGTACTACGAACAAATCAATACAGCTATTTCAAAGCTTGATTCCCAAGAGCAACGATTAACCAAAGTTCCAGATACTGATAATAGTCAAGATACCATTGAAAAAGCAATTACCGATATTCTGGCAGCAATTGGAGACGATCCACAACGTGACGGGCTCGTTGAGACACCTAATCGGGTGAGTCGTATGTATAGCGAAATCTTTTCTTCAGTAGGATTGAAAGATTTTTCAGATTATAAATTGTTCCATTCTGAAGAATCTGGCAAGTCTAAAATGGTGATCATGAACCACATTCCATTTTATTCAATGTGTGAGCATCACCTGATGCCATTTTTTGGGACCGTTAATGTGGCTTACGTTCCAAATAACGGAACCATTATTGGACTGAGTAAGATCCCCAGACTAGTTGATTTTGTATCACACAAGTTAACATTGCAAGAACAAGTAACGGATGATATTGTTGATCAACTGAATCAAATTCTGTCACCTAAAGGAGTCGCAGTCGTGATTGATGCCCGCCACATGTGTGTTGAAATGCGGGGAGTTAAGAAATCCGGCTCAACAACAAGAACAGTCCGGTTTGATGGTGATTTTGATGATAACGCACCACTGCAAAACGAATTTTTGAGCTCAATTGAGGTAAACTAAAATGGCAGACACAAAATTTGCTTCTTTTTTATACGATCAAGGTGATCGGATTACGCTTCTGAAGCGAATCCTAACGAAACTTGGAAATCCGGATCAAGATTTTTCAATCATCCACGTTTGTGGGACTAATGGCAAAGGGTCAACCTCCATGATGATTGCCGCCTGTTTGGAGACTATGGGTCAAAAGGTAGGGTTATTCACCAGTCCTTTCATTGGTGATCAAACAAATAGCATCCAAATTAACAGTCAATCAATTAGCCAATCCCAATTGGCTGGATTAACTGGTTTAGTGAAAAATATGATGGTTACACCGCAGTTTGCAAACGATGAGTTGTCCGATTTTGAAGCATTGTTCCTCATTGCGATGCTGTATTTTTCTAACCAGTCAGTTGATTATGTGGTGCTTGAATGCGGCCTAGGTGGTGAATTAGATGCAACCAACGCCGTCACCACAACTCAATACTCGATTTTTACAGAAATTGGTTTGGATCACGTTGGCATTTTGGGTAGTACGATTGAAAAAATTACTGCAACCAAGTCGAAGATCATTCGGCCTGGCAATACGACCATTATTGCGCCGCAACATTCTGATGCTGTTAACCGGATTATTCGCGAAGAAGCCAGGTCCAAAGGTGCTAAAGTGATTGATGCTGGTCGCTTTGTCAATGTCAAATATCAAAAATTGAATAGTCAACTTATCATCGATTATCAGACGACAAAATTAGCTGGGACATTTAAATTTGGCTTAATAGCTGATTACCAACTCGAAAATCTTCGAACAGTTTTAACCTGGTTGATTAATTTTTTCCAGTCAGCTAACACAACTTTAACGATTGACGAAATATTGGAACACTCCTTGAGCCAAATAAGTATTCCAGGTCGTTTTGAAATGATCAATGAGTCACCAGTGATGATTGTTGACGGTGCGCATAATTTAGACGGCATTAGATCATTCGTCGACAGTGTCAATACAAATTTTGAAAGCTTAAAAAAAGTCATCGTTGTTGGTTTTTTAAAGGATAAGGATTATCAGGATTCAGTCGATCAATTGTCGAGGATCAAACATGCCACTTTCATTATCTCTGAACCAGCTAATGATTCTAGAAAATTGTCAGGCGAGCAATTACGGCAAACGTTTTATAACACAACGCACATCAAATATCCAGTGATTAAAGATCCAATTGATGCCATTAATGCTGCAAAAATCCAAAGTGGCTCATTAGATTTAGTTGTTGGATCCTTTTATTTGTTAAACCCAATCAGAACCTACATCAAAAGTTTGGAGGATAACACCCATGACAAAACAAGCTGATCATCACTTTACAGGCAACAACTTTGACTTTAATCTGACAAAATCGCCAATCATTTATTCCATTTTGAATTTAACCCCGGATTCCTTTTATGACGGTGGGGTAAATTCAAGTGTTGATAAGGTATTGGATCGAATTGAAACAGAGATCAGGTACGGCGCTTCGATTTTTGAACTTGGTGGCAAGTCTTCCAAACCACATTTTGATGATATTAGTGCAGACGAAGAATGGGGGAGAATTGAACCTTATTTGACAGCCATTCAGCAAAAATTTCCTAAGATTGTGTTGGCACTAGATTCAAATACCGATGAAGTAATCGAACGTGGATTAAAATCTGGTATTCAGATCATTAATGACATCGATGGTTTTAATTCCAATAAAAAGCTCCAATTGGTTCAGCAATATCATCCGTCAGTTGTCACCATGTTCAATGGTCGAAACTTTGATGAGCAACCGGATACTTTGGTAACAACAATGACAGATTTTTTCCAAGATTCTATCGATCGACTTCAAGAAGTTGGTCTGAGGAAGTCGGAAATTGTGATTGATCCAGGTGTCGGTTTCTCTAATCACAATACATTAGAATTTGATACCATCAAAATGAAAGCAACAAAACGGTTTGCGAGTTTTAACACGCCAGTGATGGTTGCCATTTCCAGAAAGAGTTTTGCAAAGCGATTATTCGACTTGGAATTATCTGATCGCTTAATTCCGACGTTGCTGTTTGAATCCTTTATGATACAACTTGGCGGTCGTGTCATTCGGGTTCATGACGTGAAAGAAACCAAGCAGTTGATTGATACGTTTAATTTGTTTAAAGACAAATTGAGTTAATTCAAGTTGCAAAAAAGAAGCTAGTTATGCAATAGGTGAGCGTTTAAATTGTGTGATGGGCTTTTTTCTTTTTTTACTTTACATAATATATATTATACGAAGTAGCTAAATTTAAAAAATATGGTCGATACAGGCCTAATCATTCATTTCTACTTAGCAGTTATTGATCATATCTGTCTTTCCATTAAACTGGTTAAACATCACGTTCTCAATTGTTAAGACTTGCAGAAAGTCAGCTGCAGACTCAGCAAAGTTCACAAAAACTTGTTGATCAATTATCTGTCTTCATTGTTAAAGCATGACGCTCAACACGTTTCCTTAACACGATATTTGGTAAAATGCCGTTTAACAGCCTTGAGCGCTTAATGCTACCATTTTTATTAGTATGGCAATATCCGGATACTTCAGAAAGTTATTTTGAAGATTCATAGTGCTGCTTTTTACGATATCCTGTTACTTCAAATTAAGACTTCTGTATTACTTAATCACTTACAAATTCTGATCCATTCCGCAAAACCGTTAATATGGTATTTCTAAGGAGTTGTGTAAATACGCCTCGCTTGATGGTTTTCTGAGCTAAGCTATTTTAAAATAGGTTAACGGAAAATACGCTTATTTCACACCGAATTGTGTCAGAAAATTACCCTGGACTGTCACTAATTTCCTCTCGTTTTTTAAGGATGTGAAAACAATTATATGGTAAAATATAACTTAATAAAACCAATATTTTATTAAGTTATCTATCTCAACAAAAGTAGGTACCTCTTAATTTCTAACCATATTTCGAATTAATTAATGCTTATTTTAAGGTGATTTTACATGAAAAAAGAAAATTATATTTCCAATAACGAACAACTCAGTCAACTAATGCCATCTTACGTTCAGGATTACTATCTTGAAAAGTCCACCGTTCCACTGTCACCAGCTACCCTCTATCAATATCTCAATGAGTTTAAGCGATTTTTTACTTGGATGATTGATACTAATATTACGGACGCTTCTGCCATTAATAACATTTCTCTTACTGAGTTAGAACATCTTTCAAAACAAGATATGGAGCTTTATAAGGCATTTTTGCTGAATCGTGGCAAACAAAGTGCTAACAAACCTCAGGGAACACTTTCTCATCAGACAATTAACCGCTCTCTAAATGCGCTGAGTGCCCTTTTTCGCTACTTAACGGAGGAATCAGAAAATGAGAATGGTGAGCCTTATTTTTACAGAAATGTCATGAAAAAGATTGCTTTAATACCAGATAGTGAAACATACCAGACTCGTGCCCATAATATTAAAGACAAGTTGATGCTTGGCAACGCGGATGTTGATTATTTGGATTTCATTCAGAATCGCTATCCCAAACAACTCCGCGGCAAACGGCTGTTGAAGATGTATGAACGCGACCGTGAACGTGATGTGGCGATCAATGCCTTAATGTTGGGAACCGGTATTCGAGTATCAGAATTAACAAATTCAAATCTGAGTGATCTAAACTTAAAGAAAGCAATTATTTCAGTTATTCGTAAAGGCGGCAAACGAGATGCCGTGCCAATTGCAGACTGGGTGTTACCTTATATTGAGCCATATTTATCGATTCGCACTAATCGTTATCTCGCAACAAAGGCCACCCCTGCCCTCTTTCTTACAAAGGGGGAGCACCATCCGCGTCGGATTTCCACAGCCACGATCGAGTTATTAGTTGCAAAGTACTCTCAGGCATTTAACCATGTGAGAATCACTCCCCATAAATTAAGACATACATTAGCATCTAAGCTTTATCTTGAAACAAACAATGAGCACTTGGTTGCAACTCAACTGGGCCAAACGTCAACAAAGGCAACCGGGCTTTATACGCACATTATTGATACCAAGCAAAAAGCTGCCCTTGATGAATTGCATCGAGATCATTAACAAGGTGATGCTCGAACGTTTCTAAGGAGTTTTGACTGATCTTTCGTACTTCAACCACATTTTTGATTGTACCTTGGAAAAAGTCATCGTTTCAAAGTCCGTAGTTGGAATCCATTTGCCGGGGAAAAAACTCAGGTCGGAATCTGCTGGTAACTCACCTGATAGCAACGTGATCTGCCACTTTTGATGCGTAAATGTGTGACTAACCAGCTGATGATCAATTTCTGATAAACGGACCTGAAGTTGGTAATCTGCCGCAAGTTTGTCCTGCAACCGTTGGGTTAAGACCTGCTTTGAACTGGGTTGATCATTTATTAATTCCTGTTGGTTAATTAGTGGAAACATCCAAAAGCCCGCTAAGATTCCTTTAGCTGGTCGTTGTTCAAATAAGTAACCCTTTGCGGAATGAATCACCAATCCAAAGTAATTGACTGGGATTGGTCTTTTTTTCTTCGTCTTAACAGGATATTGAGATTCAACCCCATCTAGGTAAGCCTGGTTGAACGCTTTGACCGGTGATTGACTCGTATCATAGTTCGTTGCCGTCATGTAACCTGCGCCTAAGTCCATGATTGCCTGATTAAAATCACCAGGTCGATCTTTGGAAATGATTTGGTTAATGATCTTTTCAAAGATTTTTCGGGTTTGCGGTTTTGCAATATCATCGTCAATTTCTAATAGCCGAGCAAAAACACGAAATGCATTTCCATCCACAGCGGCAACCGGCTGGTTAAATGCAATACTAGCAATTGCGCCAGCCGTGTATGGACCAATTCCACTTAATTCTTGAAGCTCACCAACAGTTGTTGGCCACTTTCCCTGATAATCATCCACAAGCTGGTGGGCCGCTCTTTGCAAATTTCTGGCACGACTGTAATATCCCAAGCCTTCCCATGCTTTCATTAACTTTGGTGTATCGGCGTTTGCCAGCGACTGGATAGTTGGAAATTGCTTCATGAAATTCAAATAATAAGGAATGACCGTCTGAACTTGAGTTTGCTGAAGCATGATTTCTGATATCCAGACATGATAAGGATCATGATCTTTGCGCCAAGGGAGATCTCGTTTGTGATGGTCACACCAATCAAGTAAAGTCTTTTGAAATGCTTGAATTTGTTTTGGGGACCAGGTAATCATGGATAATACCGCCTTTCAGATGATGCTTGATTGTTCATTGGATCTTCGAGATTTATGTAAAAAGCAGCCAACCAATCACGTCAAGTGTGGTGGTTAGCTGTCTCAAACCATTACTTTTGCCAATTCTGTTTAATAAACTTCTCACGTCCACCCATTTCTTCCATTTGAAAGCGTAACGGATTCTTTTTGTAAAACTGTTGGTGCTCATCTTCTGCCGGATAAAATGGTTTCGCATCTTCTATTTGGGTCACGATTGGGTCATCAAATTGATTACTTTCTGCCAACGCTTTTTTAGATGCTTCAGCGATCTGTCGCTGTTCATCATCTTTAACAAAAATCACTGGGCGATAATTGTCACCTCGATCTTGAAACTGACCCATTGCATCGGTTGGATCCGTCTGGTGCCAATAAATATCAACTAATTGTTTGTAACTAATTTTTTCAGGATCGAAAATGATCTTAACCGCCTCAGTATGGCCGGTGGTATGACTGCTGACCTGCTCATAAGTTGGGTTAGGCACATGACCACCTGTATAACCTGAAATGACCTTGTTGATTCCAGGCATGGTGTCAAATGGTTTTACCATACACCAGAAGCAACCACCAGCAAAAATCGCTGTATCTTCCATGAATTTCACCTCATTTAAATAATGTCGTATATTTACCATATCCTGATTCTACAAGTTTTTCAACCGGAATAAACTTTAATGCAGCAGAATTAATGCAAAAACGTTGGCCACCGGCTTCTTTCGGGCCGTCAGGAAAAACATGTCCAAGATGAGAATTGGCATCCTTACTGGTAACTTCTTCGCGAATCATGCCGTGCGATGTATCTAAATGGCGCTTCACAGTTGACTCATCGATTGGTTTTGTGAAGGAAGGCCAACCACATCCCGAATCATACTTATCTGTAGATGAAAATAAAGGTTCTCCGCTGACAATGTCAACGTAGATGCCATCTTGGTAGAAATCGTCATATTGACCGGAAAATGGGGCTTCAGTTCCCTTTTCTTGTGTCACGGCATATTGTTCAGGGGTTAAGTGATTTTTTAGCTCATTTTTGTCCATTAGAGTCCTCCATTAAAATAGTGAGAATACCGACTTCTGGTATATAAATTGTGCACAATCTAACATTTAGTATAGAAGTATTTTGGTTCTACAATATCTGTTGTTGGTAATAGATTTTATCTATTACTGATGACAGATTTTTTGTTTCTCGTTAGAAT
>NZ_JAUCAP010000091.1:0-9080 GCF_030361045.1 Lentilactobacillus sp. TOM.63 | reverse complement strand
TTTGTGGTAAACACCATTTTAAAGGAAGCTGATCTTTTTTGTCCGAACAGCGTTCGGATTAATTTTACAATCTACCTTATGATAATTAATCTAATAATTAAATCCTGGTTAAGGGACGGTAACGAGCTGCTACAACCCTTTGCTTGGGCTGAGTTTCGTCTCATTTTATGAGAATCGAATCCATTCAAAGATTTGTGGAAAATACATAATATTAGGTTAAAAATAACAAAACAATAAGAATAACAGGAGGATGTTATATGACAAGAAAAGTTGGCGTTATTGGAATGGGCCACGTTGGCTCCACGGTAGCAAATTACATAATTAATGGTGGGTTCACAGACGAAATTGTCTTAATTGATACGAACGAGTTAAAGGTAAACGCCGATGCAACCGACTTCACCGATGCTTTAGCAAACCTGCCTTTCCACACTAAAATTACCGTTAACGATTATGATGCATTAAAGGATGCCGACGTGATCATTTCGGCTGTTGGTAAAATCAGCTTACAGAAAGATAATCCAAAACATGACCGGTTCGTTGAATTACCATTTACCAAGCAAGCCGTCAAGGACGTTGCCGCTAAAATCAAAACATCCGGCTTCAACGGGATCTTAATCGACATCACCAACCCATGTGACGTCATCACCACCATGTACCAAAAGTACACGGGCCTTCCTAAGAACCATGTGATGGGAACCGGAACCTTACTCGATTCATCTCGAATGAAGCGGGCGGTTGCTCAAGAATTAAACATTGACCCTCGTTCAGTTGATGGCTACAACTTAGGCGAACACGGAAACTCACAATTCACTGCTTGGTCTGCCGTGCGGGTCTTAGGTCATCCCATCACCAAAGTTGCCAAAGAACGCAACATTGATTTAACTGAATTGGATGAAATCGCCGAGGCCGGTGGTTACACCGTCTTCCATGGCAAGCTGTACACCAACTACGGAATTGCTTCAGCCGCAGTAAGATTAGCCCGGACCATCATGAGCGATGCCCACACTGAACTCCCCGTTTCCAACTGGCATGAAGAATACAACACTTACCTCTCCTACCCAGCCATCGTTGGCCGTGACGGGATTGAAGAACAAGTTCATTTGGACCTCACCGATGAAGAAAAGGAAAAACTGGCTGAATCAGCTAACTATATTCGGACTCGATTTGAAGATACGGTGGCTTCGTTAGGTGATTAGTGAGCGGAGCCAAGCGGTTAGAGATCGGAGGGTAAGTCGCCTCGAACGGAAATTCCGGTTTTGGGAATTTTGTTCGAGGTGCTTACACGCAGATCTCTGCTTGGAGGAGCTGTCCTAATAAAAGTGAGCGGAGCCAAGCGGTTAGTAACCGGAGCGTAAGTCGCCATAAGCGGAAATTCCGGTTTATGGAATTTTTGCTTATGGTGCTTACGTGCAGGTTACTGCTTGGAGGAGCTGTCCTAATCCATATAGCAGAATAACTGAAAATTAATTTTAAAACAAAAAATCACCAGATTGGATTTCCCAGTCTGGTGATTTTATTTTGCCCTAAAACGCCGAAGCAATCGCCTGTTTCAAATCCCCAATCAAGTCGTCAACATCTTCCAAGCCAACCGACAAGCGGATCACCCGTGTATTCAAGCCATGTTGTTCCCGCAAGCTGGCTGGGATTTCTCGGTGAGTGATCTTGACCGGATTGACGATCAGGGAACGAACATCACCCACGTTCGGCAAGTATGTAAAGACTTTGACGTGGTTCAAAATAGCGTCTACTTGTTTTTCAGTGCCGGCCACCTCGAACGATAAGATCGCGCCGATGCCTTTTGGGAAGTATTTCTTGACCAACGGATTGCTTTGGTCGATTCCGGCATAGTACAACTTCTTGACGTGGGGTTCGGCCTTCAAATATTTAGCGATGGCCGTTGCGTTGCTAACCTCTTTATCCAACCGTTCAGTGATGGTTTCCACTCCTAATAGCGCCAGGTACGCATCAAATGGGCTCATGACCGACCCAAACAGTCGCAAATATTTGATCCGGACCCGGGAAATAAACGCAGCCGAGCCAAACTTTTCGTTGAAGCTCACCGGCTGACCATCCCCCGTTTCAAGGGTAAATTCATTCTCGGTAAACTGCGGAAACTTGCCATTGCCCCAGTCAAATTGACCGTGGTCAACAACAATCCCGGACACGACATTCCCATGGCCATTGAGCGCTTTGGTTGAGGAATAAACGTCAATGTCGGCGCCAAAATCAAATGGCCGGAACAAGTACGGCGTCGGGAATGTATTGTCAACGATCAACGGAATTCCAGCCTCATGGGCAATGGTTGACAGATTCTCGATATCGGCAATGTCGGTGCTGGGATTGGCGACACTTTCCACAAAAATGGCTTTGGTGTCAGCCTTGATCAGTGATTTGACACTGGCAAAATCATTGATATCATCCACAAAGTCGATGTGAATACCAAACTTGGGAAAGATTGACCGGAATTCATCGATACTGGCCCCATACAGATTCGTCGGCGCGATAATTCGGCCACCGCCTTCAGCAACGTTTAACAGCGCATAACTGACGGCTGCCATGCCAGACCCCACTGCAACGGCGTCAATCCCCCCATCCAAAGCCGTAATCCGATTCTCAAATGCCCGCACGGTTGGGTTGGCCACCCGCGAATAGGTGAAGCCTTCCTTACTACCTTCCGCAACCTGTTCAGCTTCGTCGGTATCGCCAAGGGCAAACGCGGCCGTTTGATAGATCGGCGGCAATGGCGAATTTAAATGTTCTTTTGGATCGTAACCCGCGTGAAGTCGTTGTGTGTCGAATTGATTATCTGCCAATTTTATCATCCTTTTTTAATTCATTTATTTACTCATCTTACAGATTTGATTCATTTAATTTTGACACATCAACGCGACGCCACCGGCATGCCGATAGTGGACGATAATTTGTAACATGCTGCAGGCCTCCTTTTATTTCAGTCGACAAAAAAATCCCTGCTCAGATTTCTCCGAACAGGGACGATTACCGCGGTACCACCCAGTATTATCACCACAATTGCGCATGGTGACCTCAAAGACACACCCAAAAAGGTATATCCGGAGTCGTATCGCACTCCACCCGTGTGTTAAGCTTTCACTTGCCACATGACTACGAGCTCATCTTCACTAATCGATCGAATCCGCCTTCTCATCAACTGACGGTCTCTTTTAATTCTAATAAATTAGCTACTCTTCTCATCAACGTCTAACTTTTAAGTTATGTTAAATCCTAATACAGGCCGTTAAGCTTGTCAATGTATTTTTTGAAAATGGAATGGAAGCAGTCACTCATATTAAGCGGTCCTATCCGAATAGTTGCTTTGAAAGATTACCAAACTACTAAAGCAAATTAACGCTGCCATCACCAAGATTCAAAAGGACGGCACGGCCAAGAAAGTCAGTGAAAAGTACTTTGGTGAGAACTATATTCCGAAATAATCAAGAAAATAAAAATCATCCCTATTCAGAAATGAGTGGAGATGATTTTTTATGTGCTTTTGAATTTAATTTGAATCAGCTCGACTTCTCAGCACTAGCGATACTCAGTGTTAGTTGGCAACTGGAGAAGCAGCTGTCAAGCCAGCCAACATAATCCAGCCGTTGGCAACCGTATAGGCAGGGTCGGTGGCAACAATATGAACCCAAGTGTCCCCTTCACGAGTCCGAGTTCCGATCTGGTCGATGTGGAAGCGGGCATCGCCATAAGTTGTCGTGTTATCAACTTGGCGATCGTCGTGGTTCAACGTGTATTGCGTGAAGTGAGGTTGTGAATAGGTTGCGGATTTGCCATCGTTGGCAATGCCGGGATTGGCAATCCGATACAAGGTAGTCTTCTGACTGTCGGTCAAAGTGCCTTCGGTGAAGGTCGTGTAACTTTCAAGACCACCGCCAAATGATTGAGTACTCTTACCGCCGTATACCCAGCCGCGGTAATTTCCATCAAATGAGATCACTTTGTAATAAACGGACCCTTTGCTGGTTTTGGCAACCCGATATGCTCGCAAGTTGTCCTTAGAGTTAGTTGAGTTGGCAATCGCCTTAACGGTCGTCTTAGTGGCAACGACGCGGGCACCCTTCAACGTTCCAACTTTGTTATAGAGGGCGTTAGTCCCGGTAAAGTTGACATTCCGATTATAAGGATTGGTGTCCAATACCCGATTCATCGTAATGTGGGGATAAGTCTTCTTGGCACTAGCACTGGCGTTAGTCGTTGTAACAGCGGTAAATAATCCAAGAGCTGCAAGTGAAACGAAAAGTGATTTCTGAATAGTTTCCTTCATATGTAATTCCTCCGTAAAAAATAGTGAGCAGATCCAAGCGGTTAGAAGTCGGAGTGTAAGTCGCCTTAAGCGGAAATTCCGGGTTGGGGAATTTTTGCTTGAGTTGCTTACATGCAGATCCCTGCTTTGAAAAGCTGTCCTAAAATAGTGAGCACATCCAATATTCTAGCATGACCATTTGAAAAATAATTTCCAGTCCCCTGTACCTTAGTTTGAGCAACTAAATGAATGAGATCCCCAGGATGAAACGGGCCACCAGTAGTCCCTCCATTCGAATAAGTGATGCCGCTTCCAATTAGCAACGCATCATTGGCATTAGCGGCTTCATTTTGTTGCAACTCATTAATTTGACTAGTCACTGGTTCACTATTTGCCAGATTTCTCAATGGATCCGTTACCAGCGTTTGCTCAAATGCTGTCGCAGCCTTTACATCAGCAGCTTGCTGAGAGACTAGAACAATTGCCATCAAACTAAATAATATGAGCAACAAACTTTGAACTAACCATTTGAAGCGGTGCGGTACTCCCACTGTATTCATATAACTTCCTCCTCAACCCAAATAACAAAATTATTAATTAAAATATTCCCTCATACCTATGATAAATGTTTACTTGTGAGCAGGTCAACTATTACACACGCTATAAAACCAATTCAAATCCCGTTATAAATTGGTGAACTCACTATTCCTTGATTGTTTCTCTTTAAACACGCCAAATCTTCTAATCCACAAAATAGACTTCATCGGCCCGATGACCAAAGAAGTCTATTTCCAATACCAATTATTTTATTGTAAGGGTTCTACTGGTGACAACTTCACTCCGGCACCACCGCATACGCCCTCACCGGAAAGCCAGGTGCCTTCTCAGCCTTAGGGACGGAAATGTGAATATAAGCGCCAGTAGCCGGAACCAGGTCCAAATTATCAAGTAGTTCCACTTGATAGTGGCCATGGGACAAGACATAATACTCACCCACTAAGCCGTTTTCCTGTTTAGTTGCCGTATCGGTATCAAACGTTTCATGGCCATTTGCCGTGACGTTTCGTTGTTCGTAAATGAACTTCAATGCGTCAAGATCCCAACCTGGATAATGAGCTTGGCCAGCATCGTCCAAGTTTTCAAACTTACTCTGACTTGGCCAACGTTTGCCCCAATCAGTTCGCAGTGCTACAAATGAATGTTCCGGAATCTTGCCGTGTTTCTTTTCCCACTGTTTGATATCAGCAACACTCAACGAAGAATCTGGATTTGCGTTGGCTTCCTTTGAGCGATCAATGACGACCAGCGGTAAGACGAACTTTTTGAGCGGAATATCTTCCACGTAGGTATCCTGATGGGCGTCAAAATGAATCGGTGGATCCAAATGAGTGCCAAATTGACCTGAGAAAGTATATTCCTTAACGAAGAAGCCATCCGCGTGGGTAAAAATCGTGTTGAATTTTGGCTTGGCAAAAGCTGGAAAGCGCGGACTTTCTGGCCCAAATGAGTGGGTCAAATCAACCCACTTGAAGTTCTTTAATTGCTCAACGGTTTGTTGAAGTAATTGTTCATTTTCTGTTTTAGTAACGTTGGTTGTTGGTTCTGCGGTTTTAGTTGTCATAATCATTTTCTCCTTTACTAATCCTTATTTGAAAAGTCCAATCCAGGTGTCCGCTGCGTGAAGAACTTGGTTTGTACCAACAAGATGACGATGCCGGCCACAATCCAAGCCGCCCCGACGATCTTTGCTTCTGGAGTTAAGCTTAGGAAAATCCAAGTGCTGACACCAAAGCCAATTAATGGTGATACCAAATATTTGATGGCGGACAAGATCGAACTGTGATCGCCCTTGATGTAGAATTTCCAGACAACCGACAAGTTCAATAAGATGAAGCCAAACAAGGCACCAAAACTAACCAAATTGGAAACCGTTGCTTGGGATAAGGTCAAAGAAAGCACAAGTGAAATGGCACCAACCAGAACAATCGCAACAACTGGCGTGCGGTATTTCTTATGCAAAACGGCCAATTGACGTGGCAAAATGCCATCGCGACCCATTGCGTAGAGAATCCGGGAAATGGCGGTCTGGCCTTCCTGACCACTAGCAAAGCCAAATGAGAGGATGATGGTAATATCAGCTAATTTAACTAACCAAGTACCACCGACTCGCTGCAGGATTCCTAAGAAAGCCGTATTAGGATTCAAATTTTGATAATCAGGGGCCACAAATCCTGCTAGCGCGGTAATCACAACGAATAACAAGCCGATCCCGACAATGGAAAGAATGATCGCCCGGCCAACTGAATGGTGGGGATCTTCAGCTTCCTCCGATAACGTACTGATGGCATCAAAGCCCAAATAACTCACAATCACAATTCCAGTTGCCTGCAAAACACCAGAAACGTTGAAATGAGCGGGATTATAAAAAGCAACGGCGTTTGGTTGAATTGAACCGGTAAACAATAGGTGAAGGGTACCAATTACAAACACCAACAACACAATTCCTTGAAGGGCAAACAATGCCCAACTGACTTTGGTGACCACGTTGACACCAAGAATATTGACCCAGGTGTTGAGCAGCACCAACACGACGATCCATGTCCAACCTGGTACGCCGGGTAACAGCGATTCACCAAATGACTGGGTAATCAAATAAGTAATCGTTGGAATCAGGAAATAATCAAGGGTAATTCCCCAGCCACCAATAAAGCCTAAGCCCCGGTTGGTACCCTGCTGAACGTAAGTATAAACCGAACCGGAAAATGGGTAACGTGCCGACATGGTCGCATAACTAAAGCCGGTGAACAGCATTGCGATCATCCCAATTAAATATGCCAAGGCCACCATGCCGTTAGCTGGTTGTAGAAATGACCCATAGAAAGCTAATGGGGCGACCGGAATCATAAAAGTAATTCCGTAAATCAATAAATCTTTTGTTGTTAAGCTGACTTTTAATGAAGCTGGACTCACATTTTCTGCCATATGCAAAACCTCCAGAAATTTTGTTTTAATTGAATAAATTTAAATAATTTCAAAAGCATGAATTGACTCTTGCATCACTTCCTTAATATGAGATATAAAAAACGCCCCTTACACAGCTATTCATGCCATGTAAGGGGCGAATTGTCGCGTTACCACCCTTGTTCACATAGAGTTTCATCACATTAAACGTGTTCTTCCAGGCAGGAATCTGCACATAAGCACCATTTTCCAAAATCCGAAACCCCCGGATTTTAGAAAACGGCAACTTATGCTCCGATTCCTAACCGCCTGGCATCACACTCTAAACGTGCTCCGACGACCCTGGTGCTAACATGTAAGCCCAAAATGATTTAAATCCAAAAACAGGATTTTAATCATTTTAACCTTACACACCGCACCAACCAGGCCTTGTCACACTCTATGTCTCATCAATACCATTTCTGATATTCGGGAGGATAACGGTCCCTGCCGATCATGCTGCGTTAACAACATGATGCCTTTCAAAGCTCATCTTCATTGGAACCTTCAATGCCCTTTCTCACCGACCGGGTTCTCTTTCTTTGAATGCTCGCAACTACTCTTCTTCTCATGGATTTATTTCATTATTTTCGATTTTTAAGCGTCTTTCCAAACACTCTTAGCTACTTTGATCACTAATCGTAACTTGTTCCACTGATCTTCCTCAGTCAGGCGATTGCCCTCTTCCGTTGAGGCAAACCCACATTGAGGTGACAAGCATAAATTATTCAGTGGAATAAACTGACTGGCTTTGTTGATTCGCTCTTTTAATAATTGCTCAGTTTCTAATTCAGGCTTCTTGGTGGTAACTAAGCCAATGACCACCCGTTGACCCCGACCATTGTCAGCGATCTTCTTCAAGGGTTCAAAGCCGCCGGAACGCTCGTCATCATATTCCAAGAAGTAACCATCGATGTGGAGTTGAGCCAAGTAATCAGCCACCGGATCATAGGCTCCTGCACCGGCCCAAGTTGAATCGTAGTTACCCTTGCAGACGTGCATCGTTAAAGTTAAGTCATCCGGCTTACTGTCGGCAATGGCATTAATTGCCTTCACGGCGGCTTCGGCCAATAGCTTTAATTCAGGCTTCAACGTGCCGTTAGAGAAGCTGGCCCACATACCCCATGAGGTGTCATCAATTTGTAAGTATCGACAACCAAGGTCGTAGAAATGCTGAACGGTTTGCTTGTAGGCTTCAATTTCGTCATTGAGCAGAGCCTCAAAGTCACCCTTGTAGTAATCGTCATAGACCTCAGCGCCCTTGTTCGGGAAGAAGACATCGGGACTGGGAATCGTTTGCTTGGCAGTGACGCCATCTGGCACAATGCTGTTTAAGAATTTGAAGCCGTCAAAGAATGGGTGGTTAGGATTATATTCAATCTTGCCGGTAAACTTAACCCCACCTTTACGAGTTTCCTCGCCATGGAAAATAAAGCCATGTTCTGGAACAAAATACTGAACCCCTTTTAAACCAGCAAAGAAATCCAAGTGCCACCAGCTGCGGCGGAATTCACCATCGGTTACGTCTTTGAGACCCAATTCAACCTGCTTCTTCACAATCCGTTTAATTTCTTCGTTTTCAACGTTCCGTAATTCATCTACGGTAATTTTGTGCGCCTCATAATCTGCCCGGGCCTGTTTTAATCTTGCCGGTCGTAATAAACTACCTACTTCATCGAAACGATTTGGAAATTTTGTTTTGATTGCTACTGTCATTTTGACCACTCCTCTACCTGATTTATTCATAAAAATACACAAAATACCCATCAAACACATGTTTCACGCGTTTGATGGGTATTTTGCATTT
>NZ_JAUCAP010000090.1:0-9119 GCF_030361045.1 Lentilactobacillus sp. TOM.63 | reverse complement strand
AGATAAAAACATACCCGTCAGTTTTCGAAAAAACACGAAAACTGACGGGCTTTTAATGAACTATGAATAATTCAGGTAAACGAATAATTTCAAATCAACTCAAACCCATTCAAAGCAAAATAGCTTAACCTCAAAAAATCCTATACCATTTTACAGACTGGTGCCTAGTAGTTTATGAAGCTATCAGTTGGCTTATTGACTTTCAAAACCATTAAGGCCATCCAGCAGTCGTTCTGCAAACCGGAATGATTGCTAAATAGCCTTAAATTTCGCGGTCAAACTACCTTAGCTAATCTTATTTGGATCCAAGATAATGTACGAAAAAGGTGAATCGTTTAAAGCCAGTAATTTTTCGAAATAATTTGTTTGGGGCATTGTTGTATGTGATAGTAGATCATTTGTTTGGAATTATTTTGTATTAGTTTCACAACTCGTCATTCATTGTGCTAAATTTGCCAATGATCAGCTAATAAAATTAGCTATTTCAGTATGTAGAACTCCTTTTCAAATTTATTCTCAGCATTAATGCCCGCACATAAAATATCAATAACAGGCTTTGGATAATCCAATGATAATTCCGTTATAATTTGCATCCAAATTATGCTTTCTCCATATTAATTGTAATGTGACTGGCCTCTATCCGCCTGATTCATATTCACCACACATTCAAACAACTAGCGCAACAGATCCCTTCATGGTAGGATAAAGGCAAATTTAGTTGACAGACAATCTAATATTATTATCAGTAAATGACCGAAGGAAGGATTTTTATGCAATCATTGGAAGATCAATTACAGCAGCTATCCCCAGAGGATCTGATTAAGCTCACATCCGGAGCGGATTTTTGGCGGTCAGCTGCCCTCCCGAAACACCAAATTCCGAGCTTTCGCATGAGTGATGGGCCCAATGGACTGCGTTATCAAGCTGGCGAGGGCGATGCGTTGGGAATAAATGAAAGTGTTATCAGCACGTGTTTCCCAACTGCCAGCGCCGTTGCCTGTACCTGGGATCCTCAGCTGATTTCTGAAATGGGGCAAGCGATTGGCTTGGAAGCCCGCAGTTTAAAAGTCGACATGGTTTTGGGACCGGGGATTAATATCAAACGTAATCCCCTCTGCGGCCGCAACTTTGAATATTTCAGCGAAGATCCTTACTTGGCCGGGATAATTGGGGCTGCCTGGATCAAAGGCCTGCAGTCACAAGGCGTCGCTGCGTGTTTGAAACATTTCGCCGGGAATAATCAGGAGAACGATCGACTATTGTCGGATTCATTAATTGATCCCATTGCCCTTCATGAACTCTATTTGGAAGCCTTTCGAATTGCCGTGCAAACTGCCCAGCCTGAAGGCATCATGTGCTCATATAATAAAATCAACGGTACCTATGCCAGCGACAACGCCTATTTATTGACGGATGTTTTACGCCGGCAATGGGGCTTTTCAGGAACCGTGGTCACGGATTGGGGCGCGTTAAACGATAAGGTTACCAGCCTCAATGCCGGCGGTGATCTTGAAATGCCATCGAGCCACAACATGTTTGACCAGCAGGCTTTGACCTCGCTGAAAACTGGTCGTTTGAAGCCCGAAGCCCTTTCTCGAGCTGCAGGCAACGTTGTGCGCGTCGCCGAAAAACGCCGACCTGACTTTAAAGATGACCGTCAAGCTTTGTTAACTCAGCATGGTCAGTTGGCTCAGCGAATTGAGGAGAATGCAGCCGTTCTCCTAAAAAATGAGGATCAAATTTTGCCAATTCAACCCTCACAAAGGATTCTGGTGGTTGGTGAAATGGCCGCCGAGACCCGCTATCAAGGCGCTGGTTCTTCTCATATCAATCCACCGGCTCAAACTTCAATTTTATCGGGTTTGACCAAGGCAAACATTCCCCATGACTATGAGCAGGGTTACGCGTTTTCAAAGGCCAACGATGCGCAGTTAACGCGTGCAGCTGAAACTGCCGCTAAAGATGCCCAAACAGTCCTGGTCGTTGTCGGCTTACCAGAAAGTGATGAATCAGAAGGCTTCGACCGCCAAAACATGAAGCTCCCTGATAATCAAAATGCTTTGATTGACCGCCTGGCTGCCATCAATTCAAATTTAATCGTCTTATTAGTTGCCGGCGCACCAGTTGAACTGCCATGGCGTAACAAAGTTAAGGGGTTGATCAACCTCTATTTGGGCGGTCAGTTTGTGGGAGACGCCGCTGCCAATCTATTAACTGGCAAAGTCAATCCTTCCGGAAAGTTAGCGGAAAGCTACCCCATTTCGTATCTGGATGTGCCCTCAGCTGACCTGTATGACAAAAATCCTCGCTCAGTCGCTTACGCTGAGAGTGTTTACGTTGGTTACCGCTACTATGAAAAAGCGAATCAGCCCGTAGCTTTTCCATTTGGCTTCGGCTTAAGCTACACCACCTTTGACTTAACTGCTGCAAAATTAAGTCAGCCAACAATCCAAGCCGACCAGTCAATCGATGTGCAGGTCACCCTTACCAACAGCGGCAGCCGTGACGGTGCTGAGGTGGTTGAAGTGTTCGTTGGCAATCCAGCGCAACGGACGTTAAAACCACTTAAGGAATTAAAAGGCTTCCAAAAGGTCTTTTTGAAAGCCGGCGAAACTAAATCTGTGACCATCACGCTGTCCGCTCAAGCATTTAGCGAATGGAACGATCAGCAACAACAATGGCAATTACCGACGGCCAAAAAATCAGTCATCGTCAAAATTGGCTCTACTCAGCAAACGCTCAGCCAGCCAGTCCAAGCTTCCGGTCAATCATCGCCAACGACTCAGGAAATGCCCGCTTGGTACACAACCCCAATTGGCAAACCCAGTCTGGCAGACTTCACGGCAATGAGTGGCTTGAAAGTTCAGCCACAAACACCGCCCCAGCCTGGCCAATATACTCGGTTGAACACGCCGCGGGAACTTGGAGCCCACTCTGTCATTATTCGCACCATTGCCAATATCTTAAAAAAGAACATGACCAAAGACATCGCAGATCCCGACAGCTCCGAAGCTCGCTTCATGGTGACCATTGTCATGGATACGCCATTGATTCGGCTGGCTCAGCAGTCCAGCGGCAAACTGTCCCTTAGCCTAGTAGATAGGCTGGTTGCCTTGGCCAATCGCCATTATTTAAAAGCAATTTTTGGTTGATAACGATCATTAGCTTCTGAGGAGGCCATCTCATGAGACAAACATCAAATTGGCAGCTTGCACCCGCACTGTTATCGATTTCAATTCTCTTAACAAGTGCCAACGCGGTCGCTGGCACCATTCCACTGATGGCAGCGAAATTTCCAACGGTTCCGCTGAGCCAAATTGAAAGTTTAACCACAATCCCCAGCCTAAGTGTGTTAATCTTTGTTGTTTTAAGTAATCCAATTGCTAAAAAATTGGGTAACAAAGTAACCGTCCTCTTGGGCGTTTCAATCGTCTTGATTGCCGGCTTAATCCCGATTGCTGCCAATTCCTTTTGGCTGATTCTGAGCTCTCGATTCCTTTTGGGAGCTGGAATTGGGCTATTCAATGCCATGGCCTATAGTTTAATCAGTTCGTACTACCAAGGAGCTAAGCGGCAAACCATGATGGGATATCAAGGATCTGTTAACTCACTGGGAAATATTCTGATGTTTTTAATTTCATCATTGCTGATTAGATTTGGCTGGCGTCAGGTTTATTTATATTATTTAATCGCAATTCCAGTCTTTATCTTATTCTGGTGGGGCACGCCAAATCAACGCCCCGCAGCCGAAAACCAGGAAGAATCGTCAACTGCTCAACCGCAGCTTGGGTTAGGGCAATTACTAAAAGGCCGCTTAATGATTTATGCGTTACTCGTGCTGTTTAGCATGATGATTATGCAGACGGTTATCGTTAAAATTTCAGGATTAATTTTGAGCGCCGGTTATGGCAAAATCGCTGATGGGAGTATTGCTCTGGCCATCTTGGGAGTCGCTAATATGATTGGCGGCACCCTTTATGGTCAGATATTCAAATTGCTTCATCGATTGATTCTGCCCCTTGGACTGCTAATTGCCGCTGTGGCTCTATTTGCGCTGGCCCACTCCGAATCCCTGTGGCTGACCTACACCTTAACCACGGTTGCCGGTTTAAGCACTTCTCTGGTCGGCCCTTATTTGTTTGCGGGATCCGCTGAAATTGCCGGCAAAGGCAACGAAACGCTGGCTTCATCCGTCCTCATTGTTGGCATCAATATCGGCGTGTTCATTACCCCGTATGCGTTATCTGGCCTCAGCCACTTAATCGGCAGTGATCAACCAGGCCCAATTCTGGTAGCCGTCAGTATCATCTTAGCCGTAATCGGCGGACTCACCTTCTTATTGAGGGAACCAGAATAAATTGGGCTTGACCTGGGCTGGCTTGTTAACCACTACTTCACCATTTTATTAATCTAATGTTTCATCAGCCCATTTGTCAAAAATGCCGTGATATGTTTGATTTCGTCCGTCACATTAACTGGCATGTTCAACAACCGTTTACCAAAATAGCCTAAAATCGCAGTAAACAGAAACTGAATAATATAATCTTCCGGCAAGTCAACCATCTTGCCGGCTTTTTGTAGTCGCTTAATATTTGGCACAACGTTGGTTGACATTTGGTTGGTAAAAGCCGCTTTGAGCTGGTTAATAACGCCCTGGTCGTCAACAATAATCTGGTCAGCCATCAACTTCAGCGCTGCATAATTCTTATCAATAAATTTCAGCCGGTCCGGGACAATTGCGTCAACAAAGCTTTCAACGTCGTCAAATGAATGCTGAAAAGCCGCCGTCCCAAATTCATCAACCGCTTGTGGCAAGGCCTGGGTCAAGAGTGGCGTTAAGACGGCCACTAACAGCGCCTGCTTATTTTGAAACCGCTGATAGACTGACCCAACAGCAACCCCAGCCCGCTCGGCAATCTGGGCACTGGAAGTTTCGCTAAAGCCTTGTGAGGAAAACAACTCGAGTGCCGCTTGTAAAATTTGTTTTTGTTTATCCGTTAAATCGTCCATTTTCTTTAAAGTCTCTTTATACAACTCTTGAAAATCATTCTCGCCGTTTGCCACGGTCCCCACCTCATTTCAATCTTTAGTTTAGCTGACTTTCAAATATTGCACAAACTTGTTTGACATTTTGGTAAAAAAAGACTAACCTTGCGTTTGTTCATACAATGAATGATCATTCATTCATAATTTGAGAGGGGCTTAAAAATGACAAAATGGTTTACAAATAAATTTAGTTGGTTGGGGCTCTTAATTGCTTCCTTCATCTCACTATCATTTGTGTTTTGTGCATTACCAGCATTTAAGCAGATGCCGACCAACGCAAAAAATTTGCCGGTTGTGATCGTTAATCAGGACAACCAGCAAATTTCAAATAAAGTGACGGCTGGTTTGAAAGATAATCTGCCGTTTAAACACGTTACGACTTCGACTGACTTAGCTCGAACGAAGCAACGAATTAAGGATCGCAAAGCATCCCTGGCGGTCGTAATTCCCACCGGATTCAACAAGGATGTTCAGGCTGGCAAACAGCCAACATTGAACTTTGTCGTCAACAACGCCAACAGCATGCTGCAGACTAACGTCAATCAGTCATTAATCTCGCGGGTTCAAAGTACCGTGAATGCGCAGTTAACCCACCAAGCGCTGGTAGGAATGTACGCTAAACAGCTTGCGCCCAAGATGATGAAGACTGCCATGCAGGCCGGGATGAAGACGGCAATGCAAAAGGCGATGGCCGCCTCAAAGGGTCAAGCAGTGAACCAGAAACAAATTCAGCGGCAAGTTCAGGCACGGGTTCAGCCAAAAGTTCAAAAACAAATAATGGCTCAAGCCACCAAGATGGCCGCCCCATTCAATCTCACCGCCAAATCAACTACTAATATGATGGGCACCAAGCAGCCAAATATGCAGCACCAAATGGCACCGATGTTTACCTCCATGGGTCAATATCTTGGGTTAATGATCGCCTCAATTATTATGACCATGACCTTTATGTCGGTCCGGTTCATCGCAGGAAAATGGCGAACCTTTGCCGGCCTGCAAATTACTGGTCTGATCACAACTTTTGTGGTTGCATTGATTACGGTTGGGGCCTTACGTAGCCTGGTCTGCTTTGATGGCAGTATTTTCAATGGCCTCCTCTGGCACAGTTATCTCTATGATTTTGCCGTCTTTGAATTTACCAGTGGTCTCGCCCTGCTTTGTGGCGGTTTGCCAAGCTTTCTTCTCCAGCTGCCACTTTTTGTCCTACAAATCTTGGGTGGTGGTGGTACCCTACCACGTGATGCCATGTCTGGCGTCTATCAATTTATCAGTCAAACCACGCCAATGTACCAGAATATTTACAGTGATTTCAATATCATGGCTGGCCTTGGCAACACCGGCGCCTTCGAACAAACCCTCTGGTGGCTTATTCTCGGCGGACTCGTGTTAGGCGGCCTGGCCGTTTGGATTGGGTATCGAAGTAAGGAACGACGGGGTTTAGCAGCCGTTATTCCGGCAGTCTTTTAAATCAAACACGACAAACTTGTCGTGACCATCAAAAAAAGGGTCCATTATTCTCAGAGAAATTTTCTGAGAACAATGGGGCCTTCTTTTTCTGTCCGTTTATAACTGGCAATCCATTAATAAATTACAAGGAGACGGAAATATATCCCCTTAATTTAAATAATCAGTAAACAATTTCTCGTAAATTTCAATAAAATCTAAATACATTTGTTTATCGACAGATTCATCAACCTGATGAACGCTGTTGTTGCCAGGACCAAAAATGATAAACGGAAAGGCTTTGGGCTTGTCCCGCAGCATGTTTGAAGCATCGGTAACCGCCGGAATGGCACCGGCTGGAATATCTTTGCCGGCATATGGCTTGGCAATTTTTTGGGCTAATTGAATCAAATCAGAATCGCCACTAGTTTCAACCGACCGCTGAGACATGTAAGTGTCTTTTGAAATTTGGGCACCCGCTTGATTTTGTTTTTCAACTAGTTTGTCCAGTAACGCTTCCACCACGTCATTATCAAATTCAGGGATGGTTCGAACATTAATGTCGGCAACCGCCTGCTCTGGAATCGAATTTACCTGATTACCACCTTGGAAAATTGTGGTATTAAAGCTCAATCGGCCCAAAAGTTGACTCTTCTTATCAGTCGTCCGGAATTCATGATTGGCATCGTGCAACAGGTCAATTAACGGATCAATCGCATTATAGCCATTTTCTGGCATTGAACTATGGGCAGCCTTCCCTTTGGAGGTCAGTCGAATATCCATCGATCCCTTATGGGCATATGCTAATCGGTACCCCGATGGCTCGCCGATAATCAAAGCATCAACATCCTTCATCGAGCCATCATCCGCGAACGTTCTCGAGCCGACTTCACCAACTTCTTCACCCATTGTAGCCATTAAGCGAAGCGTCCCTTTTTTCAGAAGGCCTTGATCGTGAATCTCAATCATTGCGATCACCATAGCCGCTAAGCCAGATTTCATATCTGAGGCACCGCGACCAAATAATTGACCATCCCGCTCCACCAAAGTGAACGGATCGCTGGTCCACTGAGACTCATCCCCGGCGGAAACGACATCCATATGCCCTGAAATGCCAAGCACCGGATTGCCACTGCCAATCTCTGCTTTCAAGTCTGTCCGCCGATCACTGATTGGCATGATTGTCGCCTGAATGCCATGTTGAGCAAGCAGATCTTTTAAGTATTCGCTAACCTTTTCTTCGTCTGTATTGACTGATTTAATGGCAACTAAATCTTGAAAGATTTGAAGCCGCTGTTCTTCTGAAATGACTGCCATTGAATTCCTCCTTGAGTTAGTCCTTTAAGTTGTCAATAAGTAGGGCTAACTAAATAGTACCTGGTACAATTTCTATTTTAGATTGGTCAATTCAAATAACAAGCCTAAAAGGCATTGGTTAGCGTTAAAAACGTCATCGTTTCAAGCAACCTGAGGGCTATTTTCACTCCCCCTCATCCTTACCTTAAGCCATCTTAATCAAACCAACCCCGACAATCATTAGTACCATGCCCAACGCTTGGGCTGGCACCATCTGTTGCTTCGGCGACCGCCACCAGCCAAACTGCTGAATCAGAATTGAGCCGATGATTTGCCCGATCAATCCCATCATGATCGTCAAGCCAGTGCCAATTCGGGGAACCGCGATCACCGTTACCAGTAGAAATGTGCCACCCAGGAGGCCGCCAAGCCAATTCCAGGGTTTCATGGCTTTGAGTTCGCTGACCGTTGGAATCCGTTTGTCAACCAGCCCAGCTACAATGGCTATCAGAATTGTCCCAATAAAAAACGAGATGAACGCCGCCTGAGTTGTTGAGTGCAGTTGCGTGCCTAAATGGCCGTTGATTGCCTGCTGCATTGCGGCCAGAACGCCAACGATAATTCCCCAGACTTGCCAGCCAATCACCACAGCGGGATGATTCTGTTTGGCAACGACTGAATCGAATTGCCTCACGTCCCGGTTTCTCAAGCTTGGTAGGACGACCGCAACCGTTACCCCGATAACCAAAATAATAATGCCGGTAAATCGTAACGAAGTCATTGCAACTTCTTCTGCACCAAACCACCCAAACAAATCGATCACCGATCCCATGACAATTTGGCCAACGATCGGCAAAATCGTTGTTTGAATGGCGCCAATTTTGGAAAACAATAAAATGTTGGAGGTCAAATAGATGGCACCTAATAATCCCCCAAGCCAAACCCACAGTGGCTGAGCTTGAATAAAGGCGATGCTTGGAAAAAGCCGGCCACTCGTACTCAAAGCTAGGAGAGCTAAGTAGAGCGTCCCAACAATAAAGGAGATCGTCCCGGCAATCAGTGGCGATCTAACCAACCGACTTAAATCGGCATTCACCGGGCTCTGATTAGCTAACAAGAACCCGGCGATTAATGAAATTAACATAAATATCAGCACTGGGACCACCCTCGCAATCGTGTATGTCAATTGAACATGATCATAATAAATGAACACACCGAGTTTCTAAAAGCAGCTAATTTTCGACAACACTGAAAATTAGGGTTCTACAATATCTGTTGTTGGTAATAGATTTTATCTATTACTGATGACAGATTTTTTGTTTCTCGTTAGAATA
>NZ_JAUCAP010000089.1:0-9687 GCF_030361045.1 Lentilactobacillus sp. TOM.63 | reverse complement strand
ACTCGACTGGCAAACACCGTATCAGGTTATGCTGACAAATTTGTCCAAAAATTCGGATTAAATTTGCAATCTACCATTAACGTTTAAACATTATCTGATTATTGGCTCGATGCTTTTTGGGATGTTCTTCGGGGCTGGTAACCTGATCTTCCCGATCCATTTAGGTCAACTGGCTGGTGCTCACTGGGTTAGTGCCGGCATTGGCTTCTTACTTACCGGGACCCTGTTACCTTTGTTAGCGATTATTGCGATTGCTGTTACCCATAGCAATGGGATCTATGATCTAGCCAAGCCCATCGGCAGCAAGTACGCCACTTTCTTCATGGTAATGGTTTGCGCCACCCTTGGACCGTTGTTTGCCACTCCCCGAACGGCTACCACACCCTTCCAAATCGGCTTTGCAACTCACTTAACTCCATCGCAACAACCGATGTGGTTATTCATTTATTCACTGATTTTCTTTGGAATTACCTTCTGGGCATCCAGAAAGCCCTCAGGCATTTTAAATTCGATTGGTAAATTATTGAACCCAGCCTTTCTCGCATTGTTAGCCATTATCTTTATCTTTGCATTCACTAATCCAATCAGTAAAGCATCTACGGCACCCATTACGAGCAGTGCTTATCAAAACGGTTCGGTTTTAAATGGGTTTCTTCAAGGCTATAACACCATGGATTGTATTGCCGGCCTGCTCTTTGGAATCGCCATCATCACAGCGATCCGCAGTTTAGGTCAAACCAATGCCAAAGATATTTCCATGACAACGATTAAGTCAGGTGCGTTGGGAATTGGTTTGGAAGCCATCATTTATATCGGTTTGGTATGGTTGGGCGCAACCAGCCTCGGGTCATTCAAGACTTCTATCGATGGGGGGATCGCCTTTAACCAGATCGCCAACCATTTCTTAGGAACCACCGGCGAAATCCTTTTGGCAATGATGGCAACCTTAACTTGTCTCACGACCGCAGTTGGTTTGTCGACATCATTTTCTGAAGCCTTGCATCTCAAGTTCCCCTCAATTTCATATCGAACTTGGTTAATGATTGCCACCGGCTTTTCATTTATCATTGCAAACTTTGGGCTGGATACGATTATCGCCTGGTCAACCCCAATGCTGATGTTCCTCTACCCACTGGCCATCACCCTGATTATTTTGTCAATCAGTTCACCATTGTTCAAGCATGATCGTCGCGTATACATCTGGACAACTGTTTTCACAATTATTCCATCAATTCTTGATGCCATTGCTTCGGCACCAGCCATCATCTCCAAATCAGCCATTGCTCAATCAATCTTGAAATTAGATAACTTCTTGCCAGGGGCATCACTGGGGATGGATTGGCTATTACCAGCTGCAATTGGCTTGATCATTGGTTTGGCGATTCATTTTATCGGTGAACTAATGGGCGAAAAGAGTACCCAACAAAGTTTGGATTAACGGTAACAACACATAGAAAACCACTATAATAGAAACAACACATAATCTTAAACGAAAGGAAGTTGTCGTATGGCCTTTATCGGTGCGCTCTGCTTACTGCTGGTGCTCACCACGTTGGCAGGACATTTATCAAATCGAATTGGGGTTCCATCGGTTATTGGCCAAATTGTCGTTGGAATCGTCGTCGGGCCAGCCATGTTGAACTGGATTCACTTGGATAGCATGTTGAACATGTTTTCTCAAATTGGCGTGATTATCCTCATGTTCATTGGTGGCTTGGAAAGTAACCTGAAGCTACTGCGTAAATATTTGCGCCCAGCCGTGATCGTTGCCATCGTTGGGGTCATCTTCCCGGTTGTGATGATTGGCGGCGCCACGTTGGCATTCTCGTTTTCTCCACTTGAAGCGGCCTTCATTGGCGTTGTCTTCAGCGCCACTTCAGTTTCGATTTCCGTTGAAGTATTGCGGGACTACAAAGCACTGGATACTAAAGAAGGCGCTACGATTTTGGGCGCGGCAGTTGCCGATGATATTATTGGCGTTATCCTGTTGTCGATCATGATCAGTATCATGGGAACTGAAGGCGTTAAAACTAGTGGTTCCTCGACCAACATTACTTTGATTTTTCTTGAACAGGTTATCTTCTTTGGCGGGACTTATCTCATGATTCGCTGGATTGTTCCCTACATCATGCAAATTGGCGAGCGCCTGTTGATGACCAATAGTGTCACAATTACTTCAATGGTGATTTGCTTAGGGATGGCTTGGGCTGCGGATGCCGCTGGCTTGAGTGGCGCAGTTGGTGCGTTCTTTGCTGGGATTGCCGTGGCGCATACACCTTATCGGGATACGATTGAAGTTCACATGGAGCCGATTGGGTACGCTGTGTTTGTCCCACTGTTCTTTGTCAGCATTGGCCTGAACATGTCATTTGCCCACCTTGGTAATTCAATCTTCTTCGTTGCTATTTTGACCTTCCTGGCCTGCATTAGTAAGCTATTTGGCTGTGGATTGGGTGCATTAATGAACGGCTTCAATATCCATAGCAGCTACATGATTGGTTCGGGGATGATCTCCCGGGGTGAAATGGGCTTGATTACCGCCCAGATTGGGTTTTCATCCGGTCTGCTGTCAGGGTCGTACTATTCTGACCTGATTTTGGTGATCATCTTGTCAACGATTATTGCGCCGTTCCTACTGAAACACGCAATCCATCATTTGCCAGCGGATGATAAAGCTGATCTCCCCGTGGACGTTGGTGAAGGGATTGTCGAGAATGGGCATTCTTAATTGAAGGATTTATCCGTGAAAAAAGCGATTATTCCAAAAAATAAGGAATAATCGCTTTTTTCTTTATAGGAAGGCAATCTAACGGCCATTATTGATATCTTGAGAGTTATAGTTATTGAAATACGCTCCCACAAATCAGCCAATTGGTGTCATAATAACCTTACCGGGGAATATCTATCATTCTTTATTTATAGAATCAGGGGGAAAAGCAATGAAAATATGTAATGATCAAAACAAAAATTTACGCAAGTTCTTTGTGACTGGCTTATTCAGTTTGATCGCCTTTGCAGCTGTTCTACTGGGCTGCTTAAAGGCGGTTAATGCCGCGGACGAGTCGACGTATCCGCCAGTGTCGGCTTCTGAGCTACAGTACAGTTCAAACTTTCAAAAAGGTGATGAACTGACAACTGGTAACAGTGCTCAGTTCAAGGTTAATTTCAATGCACCAGGCAGTTCCCAAGAAAGAGTGCATGCTGGGGATGTCTTCATGATTAACTTGGATCAAGATGTTTTGGAAAAAGTCACAATGGATCTATCGAGCACGACCAGTTCAGTTGACCCCAACAAAGATTTCAACTTGGTTGTGAATGGTGGATCGATCACTGTCACTGCTAAACGGGATTTGCCAAATGTGCAACAATTATCCATTGTGGTCTCAGGAACGATCAAGAGTGGGTTGGAAATAACCAAGCAGTTAGTTAACGTCCAAACTGCTTTTACGCCAAACGGTCAGGCTAAAATTGATTTTCCTGATTCATCGATATTGGTCACAAGTGGGAAATCGGATGGTGGGGGGACTACCCCATCTGACACACCGGATCAAATCTCTCACGCAGTTTTTGGTGGCTTTGGTGGCTTTCCAGATAATTCAGCTGATAAGGTCGAAAAAAACTACACTGATAACTACGTTGGGCGGACAGAAGCGACTAGTAGCGAGCTAACTCAGTTGTATTATCAACATACTCAGGACGCCATGAGTGCCTTTGGAATGATTAAGTTGCCAGTTCAGGTAGCGATGCCAAAGAGCGTTACTTGGACCCTTGAACCAACGGACGGTCATACGATTGATATGGATTCCGTTGTTCCGTGGGTCGATTCTTATGGGACTGGCGGTCTGTACCACGGCGTGAATTATGATGTGATGACCCCTGGCACATATAGTTTGACGAGAACGCCGGATGGTAAGGGCGTCGTCTTTAAGTGCTCAACGGAAGCCATGCATCCTGGCTGGTCGATTGATTTGACATTTTACACGCCGACAACTCCCTGGCAGTCAACTGTAAAGGGAACTGGAGCGGCCGATTATATTCAGATGCAAACGAGTTTGCAGTATGTTGATCAAAGCGGTGCCACTCAAACTGCCGGTTCGCACTCGGTTCAAATGCGTTACGTTAATCCAGATCAAACGGGCTATACCCCGACTTTGGATCTACGGACAAAGACGGCAGATCTTAGCAAGTCACTTGATCCTGACTTTGATTTCGTGTTAGTAACCGTTACTTCGCCGGAATTTGTGAAACAGTTTGTTGAAGATGCCCATGATCCAGCCAACCCATTAGTTGGTGACCAAACTATTGCAGCAGGCTATACGTTTACTGCAAAGTATGATGGAAGTGTATTTGATCCCGCTCATCCGGTTGATGGCACGTATACGCTGGAGATAACGGCTAAGAATGCCCAGGATAATGAAACAACTAAGAAGACGACTTTTGTAGTTAAAAACTCTCAGGTTGTCCCACTGCCTGACAGTGCTGCGAACATTGTGATTCACTATGTCGACGTGGCAGATCCGACCCATACGATGAGAACAATTGAAGTTCCTGGTTACAACCATAAAGTTGGTGATCCAATTACAACGGTAACCCCTTCTCAAGGTGGGTTGAATCTGCAACTTTGGATCGATGAAAACATGCCGGATAGTTATCATACTGCCACTACCAGTGAACTGAAGAGTGGGCAAGTGCAAACGCCATTGCCAACGACTTGGCCGGCTAAGCAAGCGGCAATCACTTATTACATTGCTAAGGATGGCACGATTCCAAATGGTGGCGGTGGCACGACCCCAACGCAGCCGGTTACGCCAGCAACACCAAATACGCCAGCAATCCCAACAGTCACAAATCCAACCGCCACAGCTAATCCAAGTGTGGTTGCCAAGAAGGGTGAAGCCGTTTATGCTTTGAAGAAGATTTATCTCTACAAGAATAATACTTTCGTCAAGCAAGATCGTCAGGCTGGATATGTTAGTAAGCCACGGGTTTATCGACCGATGTTTGTGGTAACGGGTTACAGTCATTCTAAGAATGACCATCTGCGATATAAGGTTCGCGATGTCAACCACTTAACCAAGAATAAGGGTAAAACCGGGTACATCACTGCAAATTGGAACTATGTTCGCCCTGTATACTATCAAAGTAAACACAAGACGCTAACAGTGATTAATCCACGTGGTGTGAATGCATACAAGAACGTAAATCTAACTAGCAAAGTTCGCAATTACAAGCAAGGGACAGTGCTTCACGTTACCAAGTTTGTTCACCATAATTTAACGACTCGTTACGTTTTGAGTAACGGAAACTACATTACTGGAAACCGCAAACTTGTTAAGATGGATAAGCAAAAGATACCTCGATATGTCAAGGTTAAGAAGGATATTAACCGTTACGAGACGGTCAATTTGGCCAAACGTAACAAGCTCATCAAGAAAGGTACCAAGATTCGCATTAAGAATTACGATTATTCTCAGGCTAATAGTGTTACCAAACATGGTGCATTAAGGTACCGAATTGCTGGTGATTATGTTACTGGGAATTCTAAATATGTGAAAGTTTATGATTAGCTTTTGAGTGAGTTGGTAGAAGTCAGAAAGGGTCTCAGCACTGCTGAGGCTTTTTTGTTCGCAATTTTTTTGTAAAAGTTAGATGAATCAGGAAACAATGAATGGAGCTTGGAAGATCCTTATTTTAGGGTCACCAGAACGATAATGATAACGTTTTAGCTAAGCATTAGTCTGTTGCAGTAATGCATTTGTAGTTCTATTATAAATATAAGGCTAAATAACACGCTGCTTAATAATTTATAGTGCTTTGCTTGCAACTGGGGGAATGCTGGAAGAGTCAGTTCATTTGTGAGTGAACAGGAATTAATCGGGGTAAGGGGCGTGTTGTGATACATCAAAAAGTACTATAGGAGGGTATTGTTTATGGTTAGGAAGTATTGCAGCCCAACCCCAAATGGGAGGCTAATTAAGTATGTATTTATGGTGTTGGCATTGGTGCTTGCATTTGGTTTATTGATGCAACCAAATGAAACGAGTGCAAGTGATGGTCAAACTACAGCCAGTGGCCTTCCAAGTATGACCAATAACATAAGTGATTCAACCTATGCTAAAGGCTATTTGATACAGTATAATTTTAAATTTGATGGCGCGAAAATTAACAAGGGCGATAAATTTACTTTTACTGTAAAAAATACAGATACTAGTAAAACCCTTCCTGGAATTGAGACTAGCAATGTTGCTGTCTATGTTGCTAGTTCTGGCGACGCATTTGCTATTTCTAGCACCGATGATAACAACGGAACGACAACCATTACTTTGACTGCAAATCAGCCACAAGATTATTATGACGGTTTGCTGAATCCTGAAGTTAAAGTGATGATGCAAACAACAGGAAATACAGATAATACGGGATATATAAAGCAGCAGAAGGAAAAAACACAAACATACGATGTTAAGGTTTCCTATAACGGGTCACAACTTAGCACTACTGACCCTAGTTCATTCAAAATATTTAACTTAATTAATCCCAATGGACCATACAATGCATTTAATCAAGAAATTTTTATGAATAAGGGTGGGCTTCCATATCCCGATTATTCTACGAACGGAACACCTTACAATGATAACGGATTCGCGAGCCTTGTTAAAACGGCAAACGATACCGATTACTACCCAAGCCCATCGTCATATTCTAATAATTACATGTATTTATACAGTCAGAATGCCATGCCTGCATGGGCACAGATTCTATTTGGCGGTGTAACAAACATGACGGATTCTGATTATAATGCCAATTTGAAAAACTATTATAGTAAGCTAACTTGGACAATCAAACTGTCTGGTGATGAGGCTGGTACCTTTGACCTTTCGAAGGCTCCAGACGTATATGAAGCAAGTGATGGTACGTTTAGTCACGCAAAGGGGTGGACGTATGATAAAACAGCTAGTGAAGGGGATAGTAGTCATAAGACGCTAATTTTTACGTTTGATCCGAGCCAGTTGTCCTCATCAGATCACATAAATGGCATCAACTTTGATGTCTCGCTGCCAATTAAAACGACAAAAGCTTCTGACCAGGTTAATGTTATTAGCAGTCTTACTGGAGACAAATCTTCTAAAAGTAGTACTGTTACTGATAAGAATTTTTTAGATGCAATGAAGATTCCTATCGACTCTGAGAATAGTAATCAACCAACTTATCGAGCTCACTTAGTATATAGTAATCCGTTGGCGACAATTTTTGCTCCCGCACTTTTCGAGAATACTAACGCGGTTTCTGTTAATACTGGGGATTCGGATTCCAGTACAGATTTGAAGAACTTGTTTAATAGTGGGTACTTTAAACTAGAGTCAACAGATAAAGAGTCAAAAACAAATGAAACAGACTTTTTTAAAAACTTACTACAAACAGATCTTCCGGTTCCTTCGGATATGACGAAAGCTAATGCCCTCATGCGGAACCCTGATCTGCCCGCAGATACTCCAAATAATGAGACATTAGTTCGTGACTGCCGAGATTATAATAATGGTGGTCAAGGTGCAAGCGTTCTGAATTATAGTAATCTTTACATGCACTACGCTAATGGTGGTGTTTTCAAAAAGGTAGTGGAATCTGATAGTGCCAAGGATGCTAACGGCAACCCAGAGCCAAAATTAGATGAAGCTGGCAATCCACAAGTTATTACTGGTGATGGCAATTCATTTGATGTTACCAAGAGTTTTGATGATCAGACGGTAAATCCTGGCCTTTACGTTGGGTATATTTATGCTACTAACGATGTCGATGATTCCGGAAAGCTTGTTTCTTCTAAGTCACAAGTTAAGATGGTGAAATTTTATGTAAAGAACAAGAATACACCTGTTACTAAATACTATGGATCTTTGACTGGTAAAGTTATTAATACAAACACAAAGCAGCAGCTTGGAACTGACTATAAATTGGGCACTGGTTCCAGCGATCAGCCAAGCCTGAAAATGAGTGCGACTGATTCTTGGATAACTGATAGAGCTGCAACTGATAAATATGATGTAAAGGGTTGGACAGAAGGTCAAGAACCATCATTTGATAAGTTCAGCTCATTACCAACTACTATTGATTATCCAACTGGAACAACGGAACCAGTTGCTGGGCAGACGGTATACATCTACGTAACCCCTAACTCAACGCCAACAACTGACAAGCCGATAAACGTTAACATTCGAGATTACACGAATAAGGGTGCTCTTTTGAAGAATTTTAGTTATTCCAAAAAAGATAGTGATACTGTAACCGTTAATTTGAATGATGATATTTTGAAGGATTATGTTTCACAAGATGATACAATCAATGGTTGGCATCTTGACAAGGCAGCGGATGATATCAAAGATTTACAAAAACTTCCAGCTACTGCAACATATTCTGCCGATATGGCCCATACAATTGACATTTATGTAACGCCTAAGTCAACGACTGATCAGCCAATAACTGTTAATATTCGAAATATTAATGATCCAAGTACGCCTTTGGATACTCATAAGTATACAAAGGAATCTGGTGACAGTTTAATCGTTAATAAAAGTTATAAGTATTTGCAGACATTCTTAGATGAGGGTTATACCCTTAATGGTTGGCATATTGATAAGGATGCGACGGATACTAAAAACTTGAGCACAGATCCAATTACGGAGAAATTACCATCGGATACGGTGCACACGATTGATATTTATGTAACACCTAAATCAACGCCAACCCCTACTCCGGGACCGAATCCAGAGCCAACTCCTACTCCAAATCCAACTCCTACTCCAAATCCAACTCCTGTAACCCCTACTCCAACTCCTGTAACGCCGACTCCCGAACCATCAACGCCTTCTGAGCCAATCGCTAAAAAAGGTGAAGCCGTATACGCCTTGAAGAAGATTTACTTATACAAGAATAATACCTTCTCCAAGAGCGAGCGTCAGGCTGGGTACTCCCGGAAGCCGCGGGTATACCGACCAATGTTTGTGGTAACTGGTTACAGTCATTCTAAGAATGGTCGCCTGCGTTACCAAGTTCGCGATGTAAACCACTTAACCAAGAACAAGGGTAAGAAGGGTTACATCACCGCTCAATGGGATTACGTTCGTCCGGTTTACTACCAGAGCAGTCACAAGACACTGACCGTCATTAATCCTCGTGGGGTTAATGCTTACACCAACGTCAACTTGACTGGCAAGGTTCGCAACTACAAACAAGGTACAGTGCTTCATGGGACCAAGTTTGTTAAGCACAACTTAACTACCCGCTACCTTCTCAGCAATGGTCAATACATTACCGGGAACCGCAAACTCGTCGAAATGGGCAAGCACAAGCAAGTTCGTTACGTCAAAGTCAAGAAGACGATCAATCGTTATAAGACCGTTAACTTGACCCAACGTAACAAGCGCCATATCAAGAAGGGTACCAGGATTAAAGTTCAGCGCTATGACTTCTCACACGCTAACAGCGTCAATAACGTTGGTGCCTTGAGATATAAAGTTGCTGGTGGTTACATCACTGGTAATTCTAAGTTCGTTAAAGCATATTACTAATTAATAAATTGCAAACTAAAACGTCTACCTCAACCGGTAGGCGTTTTTAGTGGCTCTTCGTCAACTGTTGTTGGTGAAACTAAATTCGAGTTCTAATCACTTTGTGATTAGGGCTCTTTTTGTTTTG
>NZ_JAUCAP010000088.1:0-9913 GCF_030361045.1 Lentilactobacillus sp. TOM.63 | reverse complement strand
TCATACTTAATTAATAATTCTATGGTACTCAAAAAGACGTCTACGAAGTAGACGTCCAGTTATTTAGTGCTTACGTTCCTGGCAGCTTCTGGTGGTATCTAATAGCTTTTGTCATGGTTGAAACAGCTAACGTTATTATTGGAACGGCTTATGAGACATTAGCAACTGAAATGACACCGAATGCTGATGATCGGGTAAAAATGTCTTCAATTCGATTGTTTATCTCTGCATTTGCAACATTTTCTGTATCCGCTTTACCCGCCACCCTGCTCGCTTTTCTCGGAGAAGGAGCTCAAGCATACACAATTTCAGGGATTGTATTTGGTGTAGTTTATGCGATCTGTACTTTGATCACTTACCGTTCAACATGGGAACATTCACCTGAAGAGGTGGAAAATTTTGAAAGCGCTAACGGATCCAATAGTGGTGAAAAGAAAATAGTTTTATTGGTTCCCTTCGTGATTACTGGGAAATGCTTCGCAATAAGTCTGCTAGATATATGGTATCCATATACTTCATGACTTACTTTGCAAAAGATTGTTTTTCAACAGCATTTTTATACTATGTTGTCTTCGTTTTGGGACTCTCCCAGACAATTGGACAAGGTATCACATCACTTTCATTCGTTGGAATGATTGTCGTACCAATTGCCGCATTTATTTTAATTAAAACAAAGAATCCAAAGATCAATTGGTCAACTTCATTTAGCTTGATTTTTATAGTAATGGCTGGATTCTTTGTACTATCATTACAACGTTCTCACTTAGGTTCTGGAACGACAATTATTTTCTTAATCATTTTGGGAGTACTTTGGCAAATCGGTCGACAATTTTTGGAATATACTGCTTGGCAAGTAATCCCTTTGGTCCCTGATGTCGATACGATTGTCTCTGGCAAATTACGGACTGGAACTTTTGCAGCGGTACAATCATTCACTCGTCAACTCACTGGGGCTTTAGGTTCTGCACTGCTTGGCTTTATCCTTCAATGGGGTGGCTTTCAAGAAGGTTCACTTCACCAGACTGCACAAGCTCAGAACGCAATTCTAATAGTTCTTATTGTCGTTCCAATTATCTCAATTGGGATTGCTTGGTGGATGGTTGCAAGATTCAACTTAAACCAGCGAACACATAAGATTTTGCACAACGAAATTGATCGTCTCCAAGGCGGTGGTAATAAAGATGATGTTGATCCTCAAACTAAATCTATCGTTGAAGATTTAACAGGCTACAAATGGGATAAGATCTGGAATACAACCAAATAAAGTTTCTTAATTTCATCTCAACAGAAAACTATAAAAAAGGCTAGAATACTGGCAATGAACAGAATTTGTTCGTTGCCAGTATTTTAGCCTTTTGCTGTGAATTAAATTAATGCTTCGCAGCACCACATTTGGAAATTCTTGCTACATTGCAATCGCTTTCGTCAACCTAGATGAGGACTGCTGCACGCAATTGATGCTAACATCTAAACTGCTTTGAACTAAAACCCAAAACCAGGGTTTCAGTCCAAAGCAGTTTAAATACCACATCAGCCCATTGCGCTCCGCACACTTATTTTCCCGGTGCCACATCATCCGTATTATAAGGCGATGGATTCAGCTTAAACTCATCATCTGCAGGAACTTCAGATTCATTGACGGCATGATTGGCCTTGTGCAGGGTGACGGTTCCCCATGCGGGTACTGTGACGTTTTGCCAATCTGTCCCGTGACCACTCACGGTTACTGCAGCCTTCAGTGGTTTACCAGTCGGATTATACAAATGAGCCGAAATTGACCCATCCGGAGCTTCAAAGGCCACTGAGCCTAAGCCGCCGCTAAAGCCGTCTGGAGTGTAATTTGATGAACCAATGACTTTCGAGCCGACTGGCACATCTTGACCAAAGTTTCGCAGCATGAAGTATTCCAAGTTCCGCTGAACTTTCCCGGTCGTATGATCAATTGTGACCACGCCTTCACGGCCAGTTGAATCCGCAGCATTTGGTAAGCCACGTTCATCCAAGGCTAAGTTCCACAACGTAATCATATTCAGCCCATTTCGAACCAGCCAATTGCCAATGATTCCCGGCATGATGTGGGATGCATTCTCCGTTGACTCTTCCATCATGCAACGACGTTCGGTCATGACCATCTGCCAATTAGGAAATGCCCGATTGGCGTTGAACAAGTTGTCATAAGGCCCACTGTAAGTGTGGACAGCCAGGCCATCAAATGCTGCAGCCTGTTCCGGCGTGACGTTATCTGTAATTGGTTCATTCAAGGCGCTAAAGCTATCATCTAAAAAGTAGATCTTTGTTGCAGGGAACGTCCGATCAAGTGCTGGCCGCAGATATTGATAGCCAAATTCAGCGATTTCAGAGGGTGTCCAGATCATGGCTGGCCAATGCGCGGCATTAGATGGTTCGTTTTGAATCGTCACGCCATAAATTGGAATGCCTAATTGTTGATAAGCTTCAATGTATTTAACGAAATAACGGGCATAAACCGCATCAAAGGTAAATGCTTTGCCATAGCCGTTGCCAGTGTACTGACCGAATCGGAGCCGCCCACCATATGTTAAATGGCCGGTATCCTTCATCCAGGCAGGTGCTGACCATGGAGAGGCAATAATCTTCAACGCTGGGTTAATCTTCAAAATTTCCTGAAGAACCGGCACAATGTATTTCAAATCCTTGGTTGCATCTGCGGCACCTGGGCTTCCTTCACCAACTGAAAATTTTTCCAACTTAAAATCATGTTCACCAAACGGCACATCGTCGTAAGTATAGTAATCTTGGCTGGAAAAATCACATGAACCAAGTGGCACCCTGACGCTCGAAAAGCCGCCCTGTTCTGGGTCAAACAACTCGTGCAGCAATGTATCCCGCTGCTGTTTATCCATCGCACCCCAAATCAGTGAAGCAGCGGAATCTGTGATCGCTGCCCCTTGACCCAACCAGTCTTGATGGCGCTCAGATGGATCAATCACAATTTTAGCGGCATCGGTTTCTGGGTCCCCAAATTTAGGTGTTTCGAGATGATCACGCCGTTGTTTCAAATCACCAGAAGTCGCCGTCCAAAACTCGGTTGAAAATCGATTTTCTGAATCAGTATTTGCCATTATGATCTCTCTCCTTTTATTATGAAGCGTTTACAAGCTCACTTAAAACAAAATTCCAAACCAAAACGCCAAGTAGCCTTGACTACCATTAGCTGTTCAGTTTGGAATTGTTAATGAAGCTCAATTATTCGTCATCATCCGTAAATTCACGTTGGTAGTCAGCAATATCTTTGTATTCCTTGGATAAGTCGCGACTCAAACGTAAGTAAATGGGTATCAACTTGCGATAACGGGCAAAGGCTTTCTCGTTGGGCTCGTAAATAGTCTCTTTACCCATGTACTTCTTAATGTCTCCGAGGTTATCTTCCATCCCCAACGCCATCTTTGCCAGAAACATTGCGGCCAGACTACCACTCTCGTAAGATTCTGGAATGATAATATCATTTTCAAAAATATCAGCCATCATCTGGGTCCAAAGGGTTGACCGGGCAAACCCACCGGCGGCTAAAATTGCCTTGGGATCACCAGTCACTTCTTTGAGTGCTAAGGTCACTGAATAGAGATTGTACATAATCCCTTCCAGAACCGCCCGGATCATGTGAGCGCGGGTGTGCTTCCGGTTCAAACCGAAGAATGAGCCGCGAGCGTTGGCATCCCACAACGGTGCCCGTTCCCCACCTAAATATGGGTGAAAAATCAACCCGTCAGCACCGGCAGGAACCGTTGTGGCAATCTTACTCAACATATCATAGGAGTCAATGTTCAGTAGTTTAGCCGCTTCTTGTTCACCACCAAAGAGGGAGTCATGAGCCCAGTTGAGGACAATTCCGCCATTATTGATCGGACCGCCGATCAAGTATTTTCCCTTCATGATCGGGTAGCAGTACAAACGGCCCTTAGGATCAACCCGAGGTTTGTCGACAAATGTCCGTACAGCGGCTGAAGTGCCGATGTTAATTGCCAGGACGCCGGTTTCAATTGCGCCAACCCCAATGGTGGAGAGGGCCCCATCTGTGGCACCCATGACAAAGTAGACATCTTTGCTTAAGCCAATCACTTTAGCGTACTCAGACTTGATACCCTGGAATTTATCTGTCGTATCTACCAATTCTGGCAGCTGCTCACGCTTAACGCCCACTTCTTTTAAGGCGACGTCATCCCATTTGGCAGTCTTCATGTTCAGCAAACCAGTCGCAGCTGCCATTGAGATCTCTTCCTTGAGCACACCGGTATACTTCCAGATAATATATTCTTTAATACCAACCCAATAAGCTGCCTGATTGAAGATGTCCGGTTGCTCGTTCTTGAAATAGAGCAGCTTATAAAATGGCCCCATCGGGTGAACCGGCAAGCCAGTCCGTTTGTACATGTCAAAGCCGCGGCCATTTTCTTTATAGTCTGCAGCGTATTTACCAGACCGATTGTCCGCCCAAGTTAATGAGCGGGTTAGCGGCTTAAAGTCCTTATCCAGCGCAATCAAGCTATGTTGCTGGGCGGACCAGGAAATCGCAATTACTTGTCCATCCTTCGCTTTACCAGTAACTTCTTGGAGAGCTGAAACGGTGGCGTTAAAAATTTCATCGGGATCTTCCTCGGCCATATCAGGGGTGTCTTGATAAAGCGGATAGCCCTTATTTGCTTTTGCGTAAATGTGACCGTCGGTATCGTACAGCAACGCCTTAGTGCTGGTAGTACCAACGTCAATTCCAATAATATAATCCATATGATAATCTCCGTTCTAATGTTGACTAATATCATAGAAATAGTCAGCAGATATATCAGTTAATCGGCGCAGTGTGCGACAATGAGCACGTTTACTCATTTAAAAGCAACCTAGTCACTTAAAGTATGCGTCAACTCACGTCCTGGTTGTTTACCAGCAACGATTGCCTTGACATCACTCACACACTTTTCACCCATCCCGTGCAAGCATTCGTAAGTGTATGCAGAGGTATGGGGGGTAACCAAGATCCGGTCATTTTTCAGGAATGGATGGTCGGCCTTAACGGGTTCAACTTCCATTGCATCGGCCGCATAACCAGATAATTGACCAGATTTGATGGCAGCGAGAATGGCATCTTCTTCAACCAAAGCACCACGGGCATTGTTACAGATGTAAGCACCCTTCTTGAGGTTCTTGATCGTCTTGGAATTGATCATGTGTAAACTGTTGTCATCCAAAGAAGCATTCAATGAAATATAGTCACAGCGTTTGAGTAAAGTCTCAAGGTCGACCCGCTCAACATTGTGGTTGGTGAACCACTCTTCGTCAGCTGCTGGATGAGGATCGTTTACGAGTACTGGACCACCAAAGATACTGAACAGTTCAGCCACCCGGCTACCAATGTTTCCACAGCCAATCACCCCAAAGGTCTTACCACTGAATTCATTTCCCATAAATTGGGCCCGATCTTCGTAACGGCCGGCACGTTCACGTTCTGATGATGGCACTACCTGGCGAACCAAAGCCATCAAGTTAGCCAATTCATTTTCGGCAACCGAGTTCCGTTCAACGGTTTGTGGTACGATCGCAACTTGGGTGCCGTGCTTCTTGGCAGCTTTAAGATCAACGTTGTTGAAGCCAATACCGTGACGAGAAATCAATAATAGATCGTCTTTGTTGTCAAAGAATTCTTCATTAAAGAATGGTGTGACACTGGCGATAATGATATTGAATCCCTGAAGCTTCTCAGCTAATGATTTGCCGTCAATATCGGTTGGCAGCATGAAGCGCTTAACAGTTCCAATGCCCTCAAGTTCCTTCCAATGCTCAGTAAATACCTGGCCAAAACTGTTTGAGTTCACAACTGCGATGTTATATTCCATCTTAAATTCTCCTTTGAAGTAATGTATTATTATTTTTGTCTACACTGATATACTAGTTCTTTGGCTATCAGTTGTCAAAGCCTTTTTTACAATAATGGCAACGGATTCATTGTTATTTTTGTGAGCCAACACTTCCTCTGCGAGTACTCACGGGTGGTATGGCAGTCTTGCTAATTCAATGCCAGTTACTTGTATATAAGTTTCAACTTAAAAAATGATATTACGGCCTATCTTTTAGATTCTATTATTCACAAAGAACTAGTTGTCGTTCAATGAAATTGATGTTATTAAGGGAATACGTCTTCACCATTCCTCGCTCACCTAACAATTTCCAATCTCATTATATCCGTATTCTGATATATCAAGTTTACGACAATTATAGAAATTATAACTCTAACTGTTGTAAGCGGTAACAGAAAGTGCTATTATTTTAATTGTCTGATGTACCAGTTTTGAGAATGCATAGTTGGTTGCTGATTTGATTCCCATTTTATTTGCTCTGTTTCAAAAACGACTGTAATTTCTCAAGCAAATGGCATTATTCAAATTTATATTACTAATTAGGATGTGACTACAATGGATAAAACACAAAAAACAGTTTTAGTTAATGCTCACCCATTTAGCATAAAAGATAAAGTCGGCTATATGTTTGGTGACATTGGTAACAACTTCTCATTCAACGTTGTTAACTCATTTTTAATGATTTTCTACACCAACGTTTTAGGATTAACCGGTGCCCAAGTCGGGGTCCTGTTTATCATCGCTCGCTTCGTTGATGCGTTTGCCGACATTACCGTTGGCCGACTGGTTGATAATAGTAAGCTCCATAAGATTGGCCGATTCAAGCCTTGGATTAACCGGATGAAATACCCACTGCTCATTTCATTGGTTCTGCTATTTGTTCCTATTGTTAAAGACTGGGCCTTAGGTGCTCGCTTGGCTTACGTCTTCATCACCTACTTGGCATGGGGAATCTTCTATTCATCCGTTAACATCCCTTACGGTTCCATGGCCTCAGCCATTAGTAGCAGCCCAAATGATAAAACTTCACTATCCACATTCCGAGCCATGGGTTCCGCTTTAGGTAGTGCCATTACCAGTTACATTATCCCAATGTTTATGTATGTTGGGGCTTCCCAAAAGATCTCTGGGAACCGATTCTTCTGGGTGGTTGTTGCCTGTGCAATCTTAGGTTATATCTGTTACCAATTAACAACCCATATGACAACTGAACGAGTTCGAACCGAAAAAAGTGAAAAGGTTCCAATGGGCCGGTTAGTTAAAGGAATGCTTGAAAACCGCGCCTTGATCATTTTAGTTCTGGTTGATTTGATTCTGGTTGTGAACCAAAACCTTTCTGGGACATTAATTTCGTACCTATTTAACGATTACTTCCAGAATAAGGCGGCCATGTCATTGGCCTTAATCGTTAACTTTGCAACCGTTCTTTTACTGGCACCATTTAGTAACTGGATGACCCAACGTTTTGGGCGAAAAGAAAGTACCGTTACTGCTTTGATTTTCGGGGCAGCAATGTACGCCATTCTGCTGGTATCTCATACTCATAGCGCTGTCTTCTACCTGGTTATGTTATTCCTTGGTTCGCTTGGTGCCGGTGTCTTTAACCTAATGGTTTGGGCATTCATTACCGATGTTATCGATAATCATGAGGTCCTCACAGGGGTCCGTGAAGATGGAATCGTCTATGGGGTTAACTCATTTGCCCGTAAAGTTGCCCAAGCAATTGCTGGTGGCTTCGGTGGGTTCATGTTGACCTTCATCGGCTACGTTTCCTCAACTAGTGGTGGTGTTCATCAAACTGCTGCTGTTGTTAACCGAATCTACAGTCTGGCTACTGGAGTGCCAACCGCATGTTTAACCCTTGCCGCTCTTGTCTTAATCTTCCTTTACCCATTAAATAAAAAACGGGTTATGGCAAACGCTTCTAAGCTTGAAAAGATTCACACCCAAAATACTGAAGCAGAGGAAAAATAATCTTTCGATCATCTAAATACAATTGGAATAAAGCTGGAGTAAAGTATCATTTTTGCTCCAGCTTTTTTGTTCGCCTTATTTTTGCAATTTTGCTTTTAGCCAATCAATCAGAATCGGAATGATTTTCGCTATAACTGCTTTGATATCTAACTTACAGCCGGTCAATAATGATCAAATTAATATCAAATAAAAATTAACCAAATAGTTGAAAGCGCTACCGGATCATGGTATTCTCTCTTTGACTGATGTACCAGTTAGGGGGGGATTAACAATGCTTTGATCAGTTTAAGATTCATTGTTACTTGCGCTATTTATATTTTTGGTTGTTGAAATTATTTTACTATTCACAAGATATTCTGAGGAAGTGAACATTTTGGATAAGACTCAAAAAACAGTTTTTGTCGCTAGCCATCCATTTAATATTAAAGATAAGATTGGCTATATGTTTGGAGACATTGGGAACAACTTTTCATTTAACGTTGTTAACTCGTTTCTAATGATCTTTTATACCAACGTGCTCGGTTTAACCGGCGCCCAAGTCGGAACGCTATTTATTATTGCTCGTTTCGTTGACGCGTTTGCTGATATAACAGTTGGCCGGCTGGTCGATAATAGTAAGCTCCACAAGAGCGGTCGATTCAAGCCGTGGATGGTTCGGATGAAGTACCCACTACTTATTTCACTGGTTCTCCTATTCGTTCCAATTGTGAAGGATTGGGGATTACCGCTGCGACTCACCTACGTCTTCATTACTTACCTTGCCTGGGGAATCTTTTACTCATCCGTTAACATCCCTTATGGTTCAATGGCCTCAGCAATTAGTAGTGACCCGAACGATAAAACCTCGCTTTCAACATTCCGGGCTATGGGTTCTGCCTTGGGTAGTGCCATTACCAGTTACATCATTCCAATGTTTATGTATATTGGTGCTTCTCAAAAGATTTCTGGTAACCGGTTCTTCTGGGTCGTTGTTGCTTGTGCTATTTTAGGTTACATCTGCTATGAATTAACGACTCACCTAACCACTGAACGAGTTCGTACCGAAAAGAGTGAAAAAGTACCAATGGGCCGTTTGGTTAAAGGAATGCTTGAAAACCGGGCTCTCTTAATCTTGGTACTTGCCGATTTGATTTTGGTTATCTTCCAAAACTTGTCTGGAACTTTAATTTCCTATCTATTCAACGATTATTTCCAGAACAAGGCTGCCATGTCACTCGCACTGATTGTCAACTTTGCGACGGTCCTCTTACTGGCACCATTCAGTAATTGGATGACGCGTCGATTTGGCCGGAAAGAAGCTTCCGTTACGGCACTGGTATTTGGTGCTATTATGTATGGAATCCTCTTAGTTTCCCATACCCACAGCGTTGAATTTTACCTGATTATGTTAGTATTAGGATCCCTTGGTGCCGGTGTCTTTAACTTGATGATTTGGGCCTTCATCACCGATGTTATCGATAACCACGAAGTTATTACCGGCGTCCGTGAAGATGGCATTGTTTATGGTGTTAATTCCTTTGCCCGGAAGGTTGCCCAAGCCATTGCCGGTGGTTTCGGGGGCTTCATGTTAACGTTTATCGGCTACGTTTCATCAACCAGCGGTGGTGTTCAACAGACGGCTGCCGTTGTTAACCGGATCTATGAATTAGCCACTGGTGTGCCAACGGTATGTTTGACATTAGATGCCATTATTCTGTTCTTCTTCTACCCATTGAATAAGAAGAAAGTGCTTGAAAATGCTGCCACTCTTCGTCGAATTCACATGGAAAACACTGAAGAAGAAAAGGGAGACAACTCCGATTCAGCAGAGAAGTAATTATTTATTAGTGATTATGCATTATTCCTGATTAATATCGTGACTTAATAAAGAACCGGTTTCACATAACCAACGAATGTGTTAGTTATGCGAAACCGGTTCTTTTTTCCTAAAATAATCAATCAAAAACGGTAATTCCTAAATCAACTTGATTAGAATGTAAGCACTAAATAATTGGACGTATTCAAAAAGGCATTCGAGCATGTTATTCTTCAGATAACACAATCGAATGCCT
>NZ_JAUCAP010000087.1:0-9997 GCF_030361045.1 Lentilactobacillus sp. TOM.63 | reverse complement strand
CGGGTACAAAAGGGGTACGTGTTATTTTAAATGGCTTTGTGTCAGCGTTAATTCGTTAAAGCAACGATTGAGTGGGAATGAAATGGAACTTTTGTGAGTGATTATCAGTCAGCTTCAATGCATAATACCATTGAATTAATCATGAATTAAGAGGCTCTGAATTCTCACTAAACATAATAAAAATAATCCTTTCGGGGGTACAACCGGGGGTACAAAACATTTGCTTGTTTTGTACCCCCGGCCTTTTTATATTTCCTTTGAAATTCCGTTGAAAACATTGATGGAAGCTTCTGGTGTGGGACGTGTATATGAGTTGGTCATTTGGACATTTGAATGCCCCAGCCAATGCATAACGTCCATATCTGGTAATCCATCTGACATTGCTTTAGTAGCAAAATAATGTCGTAATTGATGAGGATGCACTTTTACGCCACTGCCTTTGGATATTCGGTTCATCACTCGATTAGGATAGGTTGGATGCAATGGCTTGCCTGTTTTTTCATTCAGCCAAATGAAGTGATCTTTATCAATTGGTTTGTTCAAGTTCGCCAGAATGTTATCTGAGTAAGTAATGGCATACTTGATCATTTCCACAAATTCGCCGCCAACCCAGATTGTTCGATAAGAAGACTTGTTTTTTAAGGTGCCACCTGCTAATTCTGACGGCGTTCGTCCTAAATCAAACCTAACTGCGCACAATTCACGGTTATTTACTTCATCATGCTTAAAAGTAAATGATGATCGACGCAGGCCCATTAACTCCTGACGGCGTTCGCCCAGGCTCAAAAAGTAAATCATTATAAACATATACTTGGTTTCGTGTTCTTGAGCGTACTTCATAAACTTACTATATTCTTGCTTGTCCAAAGATTGGTCTCTTGGTTCTTTCCCACCAACCACTTCAATATGTCGCAACTTATTTTTATAAATAACGTCGTTCGATTCAGCATCGTTCATAATTTGTTGCATAACAGAGTTAATGCTGTGAATTGTCGTTTTAGCCAGCCCGTCATCAACCAATTGGTCGATAAATCTTTGAAATTTCATTCGTGAAACGTCCTGAATTAATTGTGTGCCAAATGGCTTCTTCAAATAATGACTGTAGAAGTTAGTAACCGTTTTGGCGGTTGACACCTTCCAAATTCCTAACTTGCTTTTTCTTTCAGCCATTTGCCGGAAATAATCATTAACAGTAACGTTCTTCTGTTCAGAAGTTGAGATGGTGCCATCTTGAAGCTTTACCTCAAATTTCTTCAAAGCAATATCCGCATCACGCCAGTTGGTGAATCCAGACTTGGTGAACTGGTGTCGATCGCCCATCATTGAACGATAGCGACGCCGTACGCCATACCGGGTACCGCGTTTTGTTTCGTAAGAGAAGACACCATAATGTTTTTTCATTGGTTTCCAGTCACGCATACTCTCGTCTCCTTTGAACGTATGTTCTTTTGTGCCTAAAATAAAAGCCCGGTTGGGGGCTTAAAATTAATGAATACCAAACTGGAACCATGAATGGCTGTTCCAGTTTTCTGAAACAACATAGGTATATTTGTAACTGTTGTAATAGTCATTGCTATGGCTATTAAACCGTCCAGATTCCAACGTCCAAGAATAGTTGGTTCCCCATTCCTGAGTCGAACAGGTACTGGTTCCGAGTGGGGAAAGTAAATAATAGCTAATTCGTGGGTGTTGCTGTGTGATGATTGTTTGCAATAAAACCATGGCTCACCAGAATTCGTTCATCACTAGTATCAGTCGCTTTGTATCCCTTACTTAATAATTCATTGATATAAATTTTGTTATAAAAAAACGAAAAAACAATACCAGAAATTGCAGCACCAATGCCAAATGTAAAAATACCCACAAATACTTCAATGGCTAACTGCACGAAAAACCATAGCCAATCGCCTCGAAATAATGCTGGCCAAAATCCAAAAAAGAAAGTTGTCCAAGAAAAGCCAACTTTTGTCTGCTTAACCTGATTAGTAGTAGGGTTTACCAAATTAACATGCATATTAAGGCCTCCTCAAATAAATTCAGCTTTTATTGTCGTCAGTTTGTTGGACAAACTATTATTTTGCTATTTTTTATTAATCACTTTAAGATCTCCTCAATAATTATTGTAATAAACTAGTTGCAAATACATATTTACCTAATATCCTAAAATCTTGGTCAATGTTCTTAGAAAAGATCAGTGGTTTGTAAATAGGATTAAACGACTCTGGTTCAAGGATAACTGCCCTTGAGGTTTCCTTGAACCTCTTTAGTGTAGCATTTTCTCCATCTACTAGAACAGCACATATGTCGCCATTTTCAACCTCACAGTCTTTTGCAAAAACGGCAATAAACCCGGGAGCGATAACCTTACTCATCGAATCCCCATTAACTTGCAATGCAAATAAATTGTCACGGCCATATCTGCGTATTAAATCATCGGGGATAATTGTTTGACCAATGATATGTTCATCAGCAAAGGTAGGGATACCAGCGGTAATTTTCCCATAGACATCTAATGGTTCATGCGATGTTTCCCATTTTGTGGTTGCCGAAATTGTTGCACCATCACTTGTTGGCTCAACAGTTAGTTTGTCCACTGAAGGGGTGTATCCAGCCAAATTCATTAGTTTTTCATAATTAACATGGTAAATAGTGCTGATGGTTTTTAATTGGTTGGGATTTGGATGAGGAACATTTCCTCGGGAATTCTTACCTTTTTCAATTGCCCAAAGTGTTGAGTGGCTAATAGGCACATCACACAGTTCTGATTGCTTTGCAAGTTCCCTTAATGAAAGGTTATGCTTACGCCGAATGCTGCTTAAGTATGTTCCTAATTTTGTCATTACTTCAACTCCTCACATTTAAAGTGTATTACATGGTGAACAAAAAAACTACAAAAAAGTTGTTTTACATGATTGACATTAAGTATATCCGGTAGTACACTAATCTTGTAATCAAAAAGAAAGAGGTGAGTAAATGAAAAACAATGTGAGAGTCATCAGGGAATACATGGGTATTTCACAAACCAAGCTTGCCAAGATGGCAAAAATTTCAAGACCTGGACTTAGTACAATAGAAAATGGTCATAAACAAGCCAGTCTTGATACGGCGTGGAAAATTGCAAATGCTTTAAATGTAACAGTTGATGATGCTTTTTTTAACCAAAACGTTCGACTTGTTATACAAGGCACCGAGCATTCTGACAAAATTACTGCGAGTAGTTAGTGATTCATCAAAGAACAGGAAGCGAGTAAATGAATAACTTAGTAATCATGAAGAATAAGCAGGCTGTCACTAGCAGTTTGCAAGTTGCTGAAACATTCGGGAAAGAGCATAAAAATGTTCTTCAAAATATTGATAATCTCGTGGCTGAAAATTCAGCTGCCAAATCAATGTTTGCTGAAGGAGCCTATGAGAATCGTGGTAGGCAATATCGAATGGCTTACATGAACCGAGATGGCTTCACATTGCTGGCAATGGGTTTTACCGGCAAAACGGCATTGAATTTCAAGCTTCAGTACATTCAAGCGTTTAATCATATGGAGAAAGTCATTAAGACTTCGAGGATGGATTCTTATATGATTGATGATCCGATTGAGCGTGCTGACCGCTGGAAAACTGAGTATCTTGAACGCAAACATTTAGCAGAGGAAAACAAGCAATTACGAATTCCAGCGCTCTTAGGTAATGCAGTGAGTGCCTCTGACGATTCGGTAACCGTTGGGACGTTTGCAAAGATTCTTAGGCAAAAGGGTATTCCGATGGGACAAAATCGTTTGTTTGAGTGGCTGCGAGGCCACGGATTCTTAATTCGAGGCGGTCGCCGACATAACGCACCAACGCAGCGAGCAATGGAACTTAAGGTAATGGAAGTTCGGGAGACAGTTGTTAATACCAATCACGGAGCGGTAAATAAATTCACGCCTTTGATTACTGGCAAAGGGCAGCAATACTTTGCTAGTAAATTTCTCAAGCAAAAAGAACAGCATGAGGAGGTGAGGGAATGATTCATCATTATATGACTGAATATCGTAATGGAAAAAATGAAGTTGTCTTTGAGTCCTGGATTCAGCTCAACTTTTTAGGCTTAGTGTGGTGTTACTCCGTAAAAAGCTTCATTTTGAACCCGGATAAAGACAACTCCGATGCGATTGATAAGTTCTTGAGCACTATGTCGTATCACGAACGTTAAGCAGTTAATGGAATAGCCTAATTATCCCACTAAAGATGATGTTGGATTCAAAATTCAAAGGACGAAAGGATGATTCAAATGAACGAACTAATTAAAACCTTCAAACAAAAAGATGGTTCTGTTGCTGTCGACGGTCGGGAATTGCATGACTTCCTCGAAGTTGAAACACCATATCGAATCTAGATTCAACGAATGATCGAATATGGATTTACTGAAAATATTGATTTTGCAGGTTTTGAACAAAAAAGTACGAAACTTCAAGGCGGTCGCCCACAGGTAAATCATGCTTCTATCCTTGATTGTATTGTACTTTGACAAGTTGGAAATTAATTATCGGCTATTTACCGATTGGAGATGATGAGTATGTATAAAGAAGCAGTGCAACTAGATTTAGCTTTAAAAAGTTCCAAATTTAAATCACCGCTAACTAAGTTGGCACATGAAATTCCTGCCAGCAAAGCTTCAATTAGTCGTTGGCGTCAAGGATTACGCAAGATGGACAACGATACGTTAAAACGAACTGCCAAGTTTGTTGATGATTGGTTCTATCATTATTCAGCAGCACGTGAAGACTATGGCATTATTTCCTTTTTACAGAGCAAGCGAATCCGAACAGATCTTTTTGCAGCGAGTGTTTCTCAAGAAAAAGAAGAATCCGATCGAAAGCAGATTCAACAAGTGGCGTTTGAAAGTGCCGCCGTTCCAAAAGAACAACGGACACAAAAAGATTGGCACAATATCGATGCTTACAGCAAAGAGTTTCCGGAAGAGATTGGATCCGAGATTACCGAGCTACTGAGTTTTTGCAAGTACGTTGGCATTGATCCAGAAGAAGTGATTAAGTCATTCAATCAACGGCTAGGAGGTTAAATACAATGCAATTGACAGGAATTGATGAACATGAATTAACTGAAATGGTTGCTAATCGGCTTGCCGAGAAGTTGTTTCCACAATTACATGATCTAGTAACTAAGTATGAAACACCGGACGAACTTTTAACTGGACAGGAAATTTGCGATCAAGTATTGAGCTGTTCTACCAACACTTTAACCACCTACTTCCTTTATCAACCTGGGTTCCCAACGATCTTGAAAGGCAGCCAGCGAGTTTATTCAAGAAAAGCGGTTGAAAAATGGATTGCTGAACACCAGCAGTACTCATAGGAGATGGACATAATGACCTGGTACCAGAATTTAGCATTGTTGCTTTGGAACATTATTACTTCAGATTGGTTGATGATTTTGATGATTGGAATTGCTATTGGTCATGAGGTAACCACGCACGATTGGAAGAAGAGGAGTGAGCGACATGGATAAAGTAGACAGCAAAAAAGACGCTCGACAAGTAGGATTGTCAAACGTCTCTAAATTAAGCACATATCAAATTAATCAATATATTTATTCTAACCCCCGTAAGGGAATATGGCAACGTGTGAAGGAGGCAATTAACCATGAATGAGGATGAGTATTACGAAAACATGGCTGATGAATACGAAGATCCAAAGCCAACACAAGAAGAGTTGGCGGAGGCAGAATGTGCCGAATATGAAGACCAGCATGAAGATGAGATGGACTTAGGAGATGGTTTTAATGACTGAAGACTATGACAGTACTCAAATTCAAGCCGTGAACCGAGTTAAGCGAATCGCAATTAAACATCAAGACTTCAAATCAGTTGAAAAATTGTTAAATCGGGAAAATGAAATTTTGGAGGCAAAAAATCATGCAAAATCTAAATAGCTTATACAGCCTGGCTGATACATTTAGAGAGTTACAGAGCAGGGATGACTTGGATCCAGCGGCCATCAAAGATACTTTGGATGCCATTAACGACTCGATGGCCGATAAGATTGACAACATCGCCAGCTGGATGGATTCCAACAACGCTGACATCGACTTCTACACCAAGAAGATTAAGTTGCTTCAGCAGGCCAAGAAATCATTGGAGAGCAAAAACAAATCACTCAACCAGTACATTGTTGATTCATTAGATCAAGCCAACTTAAAGAAAATCAAGACAGATAACCACATCGTCACCACCAGAAATTACCGGGCATCAACGGTGATTGAAGATATCCATGATCTACCAGTTGACTATATCGAACGCGTTGTAACTGACAAGCCTAAGAAGACGGAGATTTATCAGAAACTCAAGGCCGGTGAAGATGTTCCCGGTGCTCGATTAGTTCCTAACAGGAAGGCGGTAATCAAATGACAGAAGAAAATGAAGCAGTTAAAGAAATTGCACAGGCACTACCAACCAAAGAATATTGGAAGTTACGTTCAGACTTTTTCAAAGGGATGTCAAAGTTTCGAGGCCAAGTTGTTGCCCCGAAAAAGAATGGTCACGTTGATTTTACTGGCAAAAAAGGCCGTACCAAGTATGACTATGTCTTACTTGATGATTTGATTGATGCGATTGATAAAGCACTCAAAGGCACTCAACTTAGTTGGCGCCAAGAAACTACTAACAGCGATGGAGGTGTGAGTGTTCGGACAATCATTGATTGCGATACCGGATTCGAGTACAAGTCACCGTGGCTTGCCTTGCGTACAAGCGGCATGCCGCAAGATGTTGGTTCTGCAATGACTTATGCAAAACGTTATTCACTTGGTACGACCTTCGGAGTTTCTAGCGAAGCAGACGATGACGGCCAAGAAGCTCAAAAGGATGCCGAAAACAAACCGGCTACTCAGCACAAAGCATTTGCTAAACGGCCAGCCAAGCCACAAACCAATCAAGTTAACGATCCCAATGTCAAAGCCAAGCAAGACTTGAAAGTTCGTCTAAAGGCCATCAGCGCGGAAATGAAGGTTGCTGAAAAGAAGTTGCTTGTCAAAGCTGCTGGGAAAGCCAAGGTCAATGATCTTAGCCACATGACAAAAAATGATCTTAGCGCTTTGGATCACGAGCTTACTACTGAATTGATGGAATTCCGACAAAGCCAGCAGAAAGACGACAAGGCAACTGAAGCCGGTGATGATTTCTTAGATCATTTAGACGTTGATGCCTAAGCGTACCTAACCTAGGAAGGGGGTTACAAAATGAATTACATTATCCAGCTAAACGCATTCTATGATCGGCTCGAAATAAATCCACTGAACTCATCTGAAATTGCTTTATGGAACGCCTTGATGTCCATAAACAATAAGACAGCATGGTCAGATAAATTTACGGTAGCTGCATCGGTGCTATGCAACAAAGCTGGAATGAAGAACACTTCGAAATCCTCTAATTTCTTTAAAGCACGCAACGGACTTACACAAGCTGGGCTGATTACATGGAAATCACGTAAAGGAAACCAAGCTGCAGAATACACTATTACCAAGCTATACAGCGATTTGTCTACATATAGTGTGGACAACAGTGTAGACAGTAGTGTAGGCAATGGTGTAGACAGCAGTGTAGGCAGTAGTGTGACATTAAATAAACATAAACAGAAACATAAAAAGACTTCTAGTCGTAACCGCAAAAAACGCACTTACGACGAAAATTCCGATTACATGAAACTGGCCAAGTTTTTGCAAAAGCAGATCTTGATAAACAAACCTGACTTTAAACAACCGGTTCTTCAAACGTGGGCTGATGATATGCGTAAACTGGTCGAACTTGATAAGCGAGATAAGCATGACGTGGCTTTGGTAATCAAGTGGTGTCAGCAAGATTCGTTCTGGTCAACCAACATCTTGTCAGCATATAAGCTTCGTAAGCAGTTTGATCAGCTTTACTTGAAGATGCAGGCATCTAAAGGTTCTAGCCCTGAACCACGGGCTTCAAAACATGACGATCAGATCAAGAAAACCAGACGAGAACGTGAAAAATTTGTGCTGTACAAGTATTCCGAAGTTGGTAATGACTTGGACAAAGCACTGCCGATGATTCAAGCAAAATATCCAGAAATTGATAGCAAGGATAAAGCGTTACGGATTCTTTATCCAGAACGATATATGACGGCAGGAGGTGTTGAAAATGGGTACTAACTTAAAAAATCCAGACATTGAACGCAGAGCAATGTGGTTCTTGATCAATCAGCCGCAAGTGTTGGAATCCAACACGGTTAACGAAAAATGGTTCAGCAACAACTCGTACAGAATCCTTTGCAGTTACATCAACCTGTGGGGGATGCGGTACACGAACGCTGACCAGATTGCGGCGGCTTTTGGCGATACGCCATTTGGCAAGAAACTCAATGTCCAAGGAATTTTCAAGTCAATCCAAAGCGTTGACATGCCAGAAGATCCGAAAGCTACGTTCAAGATTTTGAAGCAGGTTTATAACAACCGGGAATTACAATCAGCCGCACAAAATGTCTTCAAGGATCCATCTGAGTTCAATTATCAGCATTTAAAAGAAGTTCATGACGAGGCTCAAAAGACTGATAACCAAAGTGATTTTAATAGCGTGAAGTTGGCTGATGAAGCCTTACAGGAGTTAGAGCATCCGAACACGTCATTTATCACCACTTATTTGGGACTGGATCGTTATCTTGGCGGTGGGTTGGTGCCAAACCAACTCATGGTCATTGGTGCCCGGCCATCGGTTGGAAAAACTGCCTTTGCTTTAAATTTGGCAGTCAATGCTATTTTACAAAATGATGATTTGACGGTTGAAATATTCTCACTAGAGATGAGCAACCAACAGAACATGCACCGGATCTATGCAGATGTTTCGGGGATTCCACTGAACCTTTGGAAAAACCCAGCAGTCCGAATGAGTGACGGTCAAAAGAAAGCAGCGGTCAAAACGATCAAGCAAGTGGCTAACTTGAAACTTTGGTCAAACGATCAGATCACCACGATCAGTGACATTGCTAGTGTGATTACGCAACATGCTCAACGGTGTGGCTCCGGTCACTATTTGCCAATTGTGGATCATATCGGTTTAGTAGCTACGGATAATCCCCGTCAAGATACACGGGCAGCTCTTGAAGAAGTATCTAGGCGATTGAAGATCTTAACGCAGACGTTGAAGATTCCACTGATTGCACTCAGTCAGTTAAACCGTTCCGTTGAAACACGCAATAGCAATGAACCAAATTTGAGTGACCTGCGGGAAACTGGGGCGATTGAGCAAGATGCTAACGTGGTTGGATTCTTATGGCGTCCTAGTGGTGATCCAGAAGATTCACAACTGAACTTATCGATTAAAAAGAATCGGGATGGTGAAACTGGGATGTTGCCATTTTACTTCAAGAAGGATTTGCAAAAGATTGCAGAGGTGAGTGGTCATGCCGAAGCCGTACATGAATAAACAAGAAATCAAAGAAACCTTTCAGAAAAATGATCTGCATGTGACTCAGGCCGTTAAGATTCTGCTAAAGCAAGCGTCACTGTATGCCAAACGGATCAAAGTTTTTAAGGAATCTGATGAAAAATTGAATGCTGACAAAATTGCTGAATGCGAGGAACAGCGTGCTAAGTATATCTACAAAGCGATTGCAACGGCTATTAAAGAGAAACAGCAGCATTGGCGGTTCATCGAGGATCAGCGGTATTACAACGATAAATTTAACGACAAGTACGGCGATATTGATTTCGCCACGAACTGGAATGACATTGAGCGATTGGCTTTTATCTACCGCTTGGGATTACTAGAAAAGAATCAAAAAGAAAAAGGTGCGTTGGAAAACGTGGAATAGGGGTAATGGAAATGAAACGTCCAAATGATATTTCAGATTTAGAAATTGCTAGAAAATGCAACACCTTTGTTGATCAGGTTCAAAAAATTGCCAGAGAAGATCATGCGATCTTTGCTGTAAACATTGAAAATGGTAAATATGGAGAGGTGAAGACTAATGCGTAATATGGC
>NZ_JAUCAP010000086.1:0-10097 GCF_030361045.1 Lentilactobacillus sp. TOM.63 | reverse complement strand
AAACATCATTTTACAGAAATTTGGCCATGGGCCATTCTTTATTTAATTAGTGTTGCACTTAAAGTGTAAATTCAAGACTTAAATTCTGGGATCAAAACGCCTTTCGTCCCAATCTTTGTTTAATTTGGGAGTTTCCCATTTCGTATATTGGAGGTGCCGTTAACGACTTATGCCCGTGATAAGGCAATTGCACTGTTCTTAACCCGTTCGGCCTCTTCAAAATTATCGGTAATGATGCCAGCCACATGTTCAGCCAACAACTTTGCCTGCTTGCGCGGATCATCAACCGTCCAAATTCGTTCTTTAACGTTATCCAACGACTGATAATGGTTAAGATGAAGTCCGGCTAAATGTTCCTTTTGGATTAATTCCTTGGCGTGTAAAATTGGATGATCTGCCAGCAAACAATACTGCTGAGCTGGATCAATTTGGTAAGCTATCTTCAACGAATCCAGATTAAACGAAGAATAGATCACCGGATATTCGAGATCGTATTGGCGGACCATATCCAACACAATTTGTTCAATGTGGGGATAGTGAATCTTATTTGTCTTAAACTCCAAATTCAAATGAACTGGCTGTTGATTGGCAACGATTAACAAGTCTTTTAAAGTGGGGATTTTTTGGCCGTCTTTGAGATGGAACTGACGCAATTCTTCTAATGTATAGTCATTAATTTTGCCTTTACCATCAGTGGTCCGATTGATTTTTTCATCGTGCATGATGATCGGGATATTGTCTCTGGTCAGATGGACATCAAATTCCAGGCCTTCAACACCATGATCAATCGCATAAATAAATCCATCCAGAGAATTTTCGACAAACTTGTGGGGATACCCCCGATGACCAAAAATTAAGGTATTCGTTTTCAATTTGAATAACTTCCTTTCCATTCTCTCTTCGCTACATCATCAGCCGATGCCTATCTACCATCGGCCTTATTAGTGGTCAGCAGATTAGCATTCATGGCTTTGTTGGCGGTCGTCAGGGCACTATCGATATTGCCGCCGTTATAGACCGTTTCCATCGCCGTTTCTTCTAATTCACGGGTTAATTGCATCCCTTCCATCAAAATTCCCGAGTTGGCATTGTTCGGTTTGGCGCTGGCAAGTTGTTCACCGGGAACTCTGGCAGCTGGGATCTTCTTATAAAGATTCTGTAAGGCTTTTTCTTTTTGCGACTTTTTATTCAAAGCCAAGTAGCCGGTCGCAACCTGCCAATTAGCTTGATTCTTAGCACTTTCAGCGTACTTAATGAACTCAAAGGCCCCCTTTTGAACCTTCTCAGGTTTATCGTTTGAAATCCACAGGGCCGCACCACCAATTCCGACTCCGTTAGCTTTGGTCCCATCCGGATGAGGGAAGTAGCTAATGCCAAGTTTGTTCTTATTGCCGGTGGTTAGTTGGCCAATATAGGCTGACGACTGAACGAAAATTCCTAATTTACCAGCCAGGAAGGCCGCAATTTCATTGGTTTCAGCGCTGGCACCAGAACCATAGTTCACAAAGTCGCCTGATTTGATGTTAGTCCGAATCCACTTAAGAAATTTAACCGTGTTGGGATTGTTCACATTAATTTTGGTTGGGTTACCTTGGTGACCGTCGCCGTTGTTAATCAGCTTGGTCTTATCGTTAGCTAAAGCCTCTTCAAGCAACCAGCCATAGATTTCCATCGTCATTCCCTTTACTTTATGGTGAGACTTTGCGTACAATTCCTTAGCGACTCGCGTAATTTCACTATAACTAGGCGATTTAGAAGGCGGGGTAATGCCATATTTTTTCAACAACGTTGCGTTATAGTACAACACTGGCTGCGACGTGTTAAATGGCATCGCTAATTGTTGCCCCTTATTTGAATAGAATGAGCGGGCAACTGGTGAAATGTCGCTGGTATCATAGTGATCTTCATCAATGAATTTCTGAACCGGGGTCGTGTACTTGCTGTGCATCATTTGAGCAGTTGAAATATCAAACGATTGAAATAACGCAGGTGAGGCGCTGGTCCCATGACTTTGGATAATCTTTTGGACCGCTTCATCGTAGGCCCCTTCGTATTGAGGAATGACCTCATACTTATTCTGAGATTTGTTAAAATTATCAACCATCTTATCCAATGCTTGTTCAGCAGGGCCACCCATTTCATGCCAGAAAACAATTGGGGTTCGGCCGGCTTTGGCGTTGGTTTCACTGTGGGAAGCATTGACGAAAACAACCCCAATGGCAACCACAACAATCGCAATAATTGGAAGCAAGTGATTTTTTAAAAATAGACCAATTTTTCCCATCATTTAACCGCACCTTCATTCGCACCTGATTTGAAGTAATGCTGACCCACAAACAGGACAATCAAGGTTGGAATCACAACGATAGCCGCAGTTGCTTGAATCATGCCCCAATCGTTGAACGTTTCCTCTGACTGCAGCTGGCGCAGCCCATTTTGGACTGGTCGAAACGAATTACTGAAGGTTGTCAACATTGGCCACAGGTATTGGTTCCAAGCACCTAAGAAACTGTAAGCTCCCAGTGTGATCAATGGGATTCGGTTATAGGGCATCACAATCTTCCAATAGAATTGAAGATGACCAAGGCCTTCGATATCCGCAGCCTCCTTTAGTTCAGCGGGCATCTGCTTAAACGATTGCCGTAACATGAAGATTCCAAATGCCGAAGTTAGAAATGGAATAATCATCACTGAATAACTGTTCAACAAGCCTATCGCTTTAACGGTGGAGAAGTTAGGGATAATTTCAGCTTCAAATGGTAGCATCATCGTCGCCAACACGAGAACAAACAGAGATCGTTTGTACTTGAAGTCGAGGAACACAAACGCATAGGCACTCATCGAACAAAACAGAAGTTGAGCAAACATCGTCACAGTCGAAATCACCAGACTGTTGCCTAAATAATGCAAAATTGGGGTTTGCGTGAAGGCATCAATATAATTCTGAAACGATAAATCGGTACTTAAAAAGTTTCCCTTGGCAATTTGCATGGTGGGCAAAAAGCTAGTCCATAATCCAATAAAGAACGGGGCTAACACCACCAGTGCCAAGACGGCTAGGAGAATATAACTCCCAATATTCCGAGCCAATTTAGGCTTTGCGACAACATTCATTAGTAGTTCACCCGCTTTTCCAAAACTTTAAATTGCAATAACGTGAACAGCGCAATAATCACGGTCAAAATCAATGATTCCGCACTTGCTTGCGCAAAATTTCCACTATAAAAGGCATCCTTATATATTCGGTAAACCAACATGTTAGTCGCATTGGTTGGCCCACCTTTAGTCATCAAATCAATCAGGCCAAAACTCTTGAAACCTGCAATTAGAGTCACAATCGAAACAAAGAACAAAGTTGGTGAAATTGATGGAATCGTAATGTGGAAAAATTGGAATCGCGACGAGGCGCCTTCGATACTGGCAGCTTCATAAAGTGTCGTTGGTACGGACTGAATGGCCCCAAAGAGGATCAGGAAGGTAAAGCCAAGGTTCATCCAAACGGTGGTGATAATGACTGCGACCATTGCCCACATCGGATCAGTCAGCCAGCCGATCATTGGTAAGTGCAACCAGGTGCTAACAAGTGATAGAAATCCGGTAGATGGATTGAAAATAAACAACCAAAAGATCGCAGCTACTGAAACAGAAACCCCCATCGTGGAGGAAAATAAGGTTCTAAAAATGCCGATACCAGCTAATTTTTTACTAGCCAGGCTGGCAAGCAGCAACCCCAACGCAATCGTTAAGGCGGTAACTGCCAATACATAAACCATCGTGACCGCCAGGCTGTTCAAGTAATCTGCCGACGTCAATAGGTTAATGTAATTAGAAAGTCCCACAAAGACCGTTGGTTTCCCAACCGTATTTGTTAGAAACAAGCTCAAATAGAGGGTTTTAAACATTGGGTAGAAAATGAAGATACCTAAGATCAATAATGACGGTCCTAAAAATAATAAGGCATAATATTTATCTTTTGCGTTTAACGAAAAATCCTTTTCAGATGCCTCAATCTTCGCTTTTGTTTCCGCTTGGTTGATTGGGGCCGTCGAACTACCAGATGCAGGTGATTTAAGCATGAACGTATGCCTCCTTCGAGATATCAATTCGCTTACCAGTCGCATCGAAGAACATCAGGTTGGAATCTGCAGTGACCTTAATGGGTTCATAATTCCTGAAGTCAGCCTTACCAGGAACCACCACATGAATGTCATGACCGCTATTCAATGTGGCATAAACAATGGTTTGGTCCCCGAGGAATTCGGTGTTCTTCACAACCGCATTGGCATCAACGCCTTCTGCTAGCTGAACCTTCATGTCATCAGGCCGAATGCCAATCTGCAAGTTTTCTGCAGGCGCTGCTTCATCCAGTACAATTTGTAAATCAGACGAGACGTTGACCATATGACTATTTTCTTCAGAACGGGTTGCTGGCAAAATGTTGATCTGCGGTGTTCCAAAGAACTTAGCCACAAAATCATTTCGGGGATTTTGATAAATTTCGCTAGGGGTTCCGATTTGCTGAACATGGCGATCATGTAAGACCATGATATGATCAGCCATCGTCATAGCTTCAACTTGATCATGGGTGACGTAAATCAAAGTTAATCCTAATTTACGTTGAAGGGCATAGATTTCTTGACGCATTTTAATTCGCAATTGGGCATCCAAGTTGGAAAGCGGCTCATCCATCAAACAAATTTTGGCATCGCTGGCAACCGCTCTGGCTAAAGCAACTCGTTGTCGTTGCCCACCGGATAATTCACGGGGCTTGCGTTTTGCTAAATCAGTTAAATTAACCATCTTCAGGGCTTCTTTAACCCGAGCATTAATATCGTCAGTCGCTAATTTTCGAGCTTTCAATCCAAACGCTACATTGTCCCAGACACTTAGAAACGGGAATAACGCATAGTTTTGGAAAACCATCGTCAGCTTTCGGGCCTTTGGGGGCAGGTCGTTCACAACCGTATCATCAATCTTGACTTCACCGGCAGTAATGGGCGTCAGGCCGGCGATCATTCGCAATAACGTACTTTTACCACATCCGGAAGGACCAACGATGACAAAGAACTCACCCGTTTCGACATTAACTGAGATGTCTTTTAAAACTTCGGTTTGACTATCGTAATCCTTACGAACATTGTTTAGAGTAATTGACAAAGATCTCACCTCAAAATCATTTATTTGACTACGGTCCTTATTGTGGGGGGTCAATGTAAAAACGATGTTTAGCGGGTGTAAATATTTAGTAAACGTTTGAAACGATCTAAAATCAAATGGGAATATTCTCAGGATCGTTCTGCTATGAAGCTTAAGCTGAAAGGCCATGACGTCATTAGAATCCGCTCTTCCCCAAGCCAAAAAAAGTGACCTCCCAAAAGAGATCACCCATCACATATCTATTCAAATTATTTTATCCATTCAATCATTCACGACTCAATTTGGTTCAACGCTTTGGTCATTTTTTCAATTTCGTCCGTCAACAATCCCGGATTCCGATAATTTTTCTCGAAGTCCTTAGTTCTCATCAATAATTTCATCATCATTCGGTATAAGAAATTAAGCCGGTCAAAATCAACTTCACCACCAAAGGAGGCAACTTCTACCGCATGATCAAGTAAGCCTTGAGGGAAATACTTTTTAAAGAACGCCGCTGAAGGATCGCGAGTGAGACAGCACAAATACAATGCCAATTTTTTCTTCAATAACAACGCCTGATTCTGCCGGCAAAACCGAATCACGGTCGGTTGAATCTTTCCCATGTAAATCGAACCGCCAATTACGACAGTGTCATACCCATTCAGACTTTCGGCTGCATCAATTGGCTGAATGGTCACTTCACCATCCAGCTGACATTTCAAAAGATGGGCACACTTGTCTGCATTCCCATACTTGGTCGCAAACAAAATTAATGTTCTCACAGCAGAAGACCTCCTTTGGCAGACAAGTCGTTAATCTATCACCTACATCTTATCGATAGAATTACCTAACTGTCAAAGAATCCGTTTTACAAATTAATCAACAACGTTCTTTGGTTGGCCATCCAAGTAAGCTTTCAAATTATCGACCGCGATGCCCATCAAGCGAGCCCGAATTTCAGTGGCTGCCCAAGCAATATGGGGTGTCAAAAAAGCATTTTTGGCGGTTAACAGTGGATTATCGTGATTAATCGGCTCCACTGACGCAACGTCGGCCCCGAGAGCATACAGCTTCCCAGAGTTTAACGCTGCGGCAACATCAGCTTCATTGAGCAGCCCACCACGAGCAGTATTGATCAGAATCACCCCATCCTTCATTTTAGCAATGGCCGCTTGGTTGATCATATTTTCAGTTTCTGCCGTTTGGGGAGTATGCAGGCTGATCACGTCAGCTTTGGCATACAACTGATCCAAAGTCACCTGAGCAATCCAATCTTCGGCCACATCCTTATGATGATGATTATAAAAAATCACCTTCATCCCAAATGAATGGGCAACCTGAGCAACGGCTTGTCCAATTCGTCCGAAGCCGATAATTCCCAACGTCTTACCAGTCAAAGAAATCAAGGGCGTCTTCCAGAACGTAAAGTCTTGAGCAGTAGTCCACTCGCCGTCTCGAACGGCTTCACTATGAAGGCCAACCTGATTAGTGATCTCCAAAAGCAACGCGAAAGTGTGCTGGGCAACCGCATCGGTCCCATAACTTGGAATGTTGGTCACAATAACATTGTTCTCCTTAGCAGCTTCAATATCGACAACGTTATACCCAGTCGCCAAAGCGCCAATATATTTTAACTGGCGAGCCTCATCAATGACCTTCTTATCCAATCGGGTCTTGTTTGTCAAAACAATTTCGGCATCCCCGATTCGCTTCAGAATTTCAGCATCGTCATCCGCTGTCCGGTCATAATTAGTCAACTTACCAAACTGTTCAAACCCTTCCCAGCTTAAATCACCAGGATTTAACGCATAACCATCCAAATCTACAATTTTCATATGTCGACCTCCATTAATAATTTATTAACATGATACAGCAGTTAGCGACTAATTTCTGCCTTTCAGTTTTAATTCATTATCATTGCTATTTGTTGGAAACGGTTACCCCATGTGTTACAATTTTCATTGTTAAGAAGCATCATAATTTCGGAAAAAGGTGAAAATCCTTTACAGCCCCTTAGCTACTGTATGATGGACTAATCTGCCGCAACTCACTGGTAAGAAGACAGCATTAGGATGATATCAAGTCAGGAGACGCTTATGATGCGGATTGCAAAGCTTCTAAAGGGTTGGCTTTGTCAATTAATAACCTAGTGATGCGGTATGTAGACTGGTTTCAGTCATATCCGTATTCAAGTTATCAATGATGAGCCGCCCTAGCTAGATTCTTAGCTGGGCTTTTTTGATGGGGAAGTGCTGATTTTATTGATTTATTCTTAGGACAGCTGCGCAAAGCAACAATCTGCTCGTAAGCACCTCGAACAAAAATTCCCCAAACCGGAATTTCCGTTCAAGGCGACTTACGTTCCGATTGTTAACCGCTTTGCTCCGCTCACTTATTTTTGAGGAGGGTATTATGAAGAAGAAACAGTTGGTTTATTGGATCTCACTCATTTTGGGCGTCTTCCTATTAGTTATAGGCGGCGGCTCAACCGCCAAAGCTGATACTGCATCAGACGTTGACGCAGCAATTAATGCAGGGGTAAGTAACACGGCACAGAAGGGCAATTCACTTGGTGCTTGGGACGCGCCAATTTTAGCAATGAGTCCAAACGGCATTACAGATGCACAGGCACAGACTATTTATAACACAATTGTTTCGAATAATGCCTACATTAGTGGAAAAACAGATTTAAGGTATAACGCGATTTCTGACACTGCGGCTATTATTGGTCTCAGAGCAATTGGAAAAGATCCCACAAACGTTGATGGCAAGAATCTCATAACTCATGTTGTTACTAGTGCTAACACAGCAACAGATTTCTACGCAATCGTAAACGATCTGGAGGCACTCAGTACCGGTAATTATGGTTCTGCAGCTCAAAGTGCCAAACAATCGTTAATCACTAACTTAATTGATAAGCAAGAAACAAATGGTTTATGGATTGACAGTTACACTGATTCAACTACCAAAAAACAGGTTTCAACAACTCTTGATCCCACTGGTCAAGCAATATTAGTGCTTGCTATGAATAATACCGACCAAGCAACGGCCACAGCACTCCGGAAAGCCGTTTCTGCAGTTGAAGACGAACTTTATCAAAAGGATGGTGGCTTTGTCGCAAATTCTAATCCGTCTGGTTCGGAAGCTGAGACCAATTACAATAACGTCACTTTAACCAACGCTTTGGCAACTTATGGCGTTAATGTGTATTCCTCACTGAATGGCGATTCGAATTATGCCTCTCCAATCCAAAGGTTACTCGACCAAAAAGTAACTTCCACACCAAGTGATACTTTCCTACTTTACGAAGGGACCTTAGCTTTACAGCAAGCAAGATTCACAAACGATGGTGGTCACGGTTCAATTCTTAATTTTGATCAAAACCCATCATATACAGTAGGTCAGCTTGGAGCTTTGAATGCTGCGGCAAACGCTAAGAAACAAGCCATCAACAACGACTCCTTAGCAACCGCCACTGATAAAAGTAACGCCATCGCCAGCGTCAATCAGATTCTGACAACTTATACTGACAAGATTAATGCTGACAGTACAAGCGCTGCCGCTATTGCTGACCGAAACGCCGGCGTTACTGAAATTAATAATGTCGTAGTCACTCATAGCCCCGCTACAACAGTAACCAACAATGGCCTTTCGGTGTCAACGACTGCGCCAAGTCCGCTAACAATCACGCCGATTAGTTCACCCACGGTTGCCCCGACAACAACTCAGAAAACCACTGAGCAGCGTCATTCAGCCAAAGGCTCTGTTGTTTATGGCTTGACTACCGTTAGATTATACAAGGGAACCAACTTTACCAAGGGAAATCTTTCAAAGACTTACAAGAAACAAGCTCGGATCAATCGACCAATGTTCTTAGTCATTAACCAAACGACTAACAAACAAGGTCGAGCCATTTACAAGGTCAAAGATCTCAAGAGTGGTAAAACCGGTTACACGTTATCTGGTTCGAAGTATTTTGCCAATGCTTACTATTCCGCAAAAGTAACCAGAATCAAGGTAATCAGTCCTAAAGGAATCAATGAATATGGCAAAGTTCAACTAACCAATAAGAAACGTCATGTTAAAAAGAGTACGGCGTTATCAGTCAATAAAGTGGTTAATTATGGTAACACTACTCGGTTACAATTAACAAACGGTCACTATGTGTCTGCTAATAAGAAATTGGTTTTAGCAACCAAGATTAACAAAACAAGCGGTGCCACAAGTTCAACCACCACAGCAACGACAACTAATGCCAATCCAGCAACGCCCAACTCAACAACGCCATCTTCAACAACAGTTGTTACCCCAACCACTTCAGGTTCAACGACAACCAATAACGGTGGAATCATTTCAAATAATACACCGGTAACGCCAGTTAACCCTAGCAACACAACTGAAACCGTCACAGTAACTGTCACCGCAAATGGCTCGGTTCTGGCTAGTGGAAGTGTGACTGTTGCTGCAGGTGCTAGTGGGATGGATGCTTTGAACGCTTTGGCTGCTCAAACTGGATTAGCCATTTCAACGAGTGGTTCTGGTCCTGCCGTCTACATCAATGGCATCGGTAGTTACAAAGCTGGTGCTAACGGTCCTTATTCCGGTTGGTTATATTACGTTAACGGTAACGAACCCAACTCCTCAATCGGTGCTTATACAGTTAAAAATGGTGATACCATCGCGCTGACTTATACTAAATAGCGTGTCGCGCCAGTTATGAACTGTTTGAAATCTCAGACATGAGTATATTTTTGACACTTAGTCCTACATTGCGTGTGCCTTCTTTCTGGTTCAATTACCTTAAGAAGGTACTGCAATGTGGGGCTTTTTTGGGTTCTACAATATCTGTTGTTGGTAATAGATTTTATCTATTACTGATGACAAATTTTTTGTTTCTCGTTAGAATAAAAAAACGGACATTTCCTGTCCGTTCATCCAAGTCAACCACCACGAAGATTTTT
>NZ_JAUCAP010000085.1:0-10271 GCF_030361045.1 Lentilactobacillus sp. TOM.63 | reverse complement strand
TTTCGGGAAGTAGCTCAGCTTGGTAGAGCACCTGGTTTGGGACCAGGGGGTCGCAGGTTCGAATCCTGTCTTCCCGATTGATAGAACATTATCATTTATTTAGTCATCATCGCGGTGTAGCTCAGCTGGCTAGAGCGTCCGGTTCATACCCGGGAGGTCGAGGGTTCGATCCCCCCTGCCGCGATATAGGTCTTGGACCTTTAGCTCAGTTGGTTAGAGCAAACGGCTCATAACCGTTCGGTCGTAGGTTCGAGTCCTACAAGGTCCATCGACTCAACATTTTTAGAGTTCGTTTTATATCAGCTTATTTATGGAGGATTACCCAAGTGGCTGAAGGGGGCGGTCTTGAAAACCGCTAGGTGGGTCAAACCACGCGAGAGTTCGAATCTCTCATCCTCCTTATTATCGCGGGATGGAGCAGTCTGGTAGCTCGTCGGGCTCATAACCCGAAGGTCGTTGGTTCAAACCCAGCTCCCGCAATTTTGGTTCGTTGGTCTAGTTGGTTTAGGACGCCTGCCTGTCACGCAGGAGATCACGAGTTCGAGTCTCGTACGAACCGCTTTTGGCTCGGTAGCTCAGTCGGTAGAGCAATGCATTGAAGCTGCATGTGTCGGCAGTTCGATTCTGTCCCGCGCCACTTTTTTAATATTTTTTGCGGGTGTAGTTTAGTGGTAAAACCACAGCCTTCCAAGCTGTTGTCGCGAGTCCGATTCTCGTCACCCGCTTTGTACTAATGGGCCTATAGCTCAGCTGGTTAGAGCGCACGCCTGATAAGCGTGAGGTCGATGGTTCGAGTCCATTTAGGCCCATATTGGAGAAGTACTCAAGTGGCTGAAGAGGCGCCCCTGCTAAGGGTGTAGGTCGCGTAAGCGGCGCGAGAGTTCGAATCTCTCCTTCTCCGTTCAAATGACCCGTTGGTCAAGTGGTTAAGACACCGCCCTTTCACGGCGGTAACATGGGTTCAAATCCCGTACGGGTCATTCATGAGAATGAATTTTTATATTATCGCGGGATGGAGCAGTCTGGTAGCTCGTCGGGCTCATAACCCGAAGGTCGTTGGTTCAAACCCAGCTCCCGCAATTTTGGTTCGTTGGTCTAGTTGGTTTAGGACGCCTGCCTGTCACGCAGGAGATCACGAGTTCGAGTCTCGTACGAACCGGTGTACAGGTTACAGCTTGGTAGCTTGTTTTTTAACGCTAAAGTCGAAAGAATGACATCAAAAAAATGTCTATATTCAAACGCCAAATTGACGATTGAATATAGACATTTTTTATTTTAAATTGATGCTTAATTCGCCTCAGCTTTTTTAGCTGGTTTGTAGTACGCTTCATGCGAATAGAAACTCGGTGAATCGCGATATTCTTTTGGAATAAATTCATGGGACCCGTTCTTCCATAATTCGAAGTCTGAATATGAGTTCCAGGTGCCTAGAATGACGCGTTGATTGATATCTTTATGGTAATTAAGCGAATAGATTGAATGCATACCATCCGGTAGTCCGTCACTGCGTAACTTGTTAATTCTGGCGTCAAAAACTTTTTGTTGATCAAAATTGAGATCCATTGCAGAGAAACTGACAAACCCATCCCATTTATCCGCACCAGTGTGGCTTAACACATCGTACAACACCGGTGATTGAAATACAGATGGCTTTCCAGAATAATCCAACATCATCAACTTGTCGTTTTGATTCAACGCTTGAAAAACATGCAAATCACGATCTGGGTGATTTGCCTTAATTTCAGACAGAATCTTGTTATTACCAAATGTAATCGCTATTTGTTCGTTCATAGACCCACCTCCTACATCTAAGAACATTATACTTTTTTTCACGAACTTAGCCAAACATTTACAATGTCGTTGACCGACATTATACTGAAAGAAAATGAGGAGGGTTATTTGTGAAATTAACTGTGTTAGGCTTTTTAGGTGGTTATCCTGCTAATGGAAATGGAACAAGCAGTTACCTGTTACAATCTGGTGACTTTAATCTATTGATAGATTGTGGGAGCGCAGCGCTGTTAAGCTTGGAAGAAGTATTAGATCCCATGAAACTAAATGCGGTCATTTTAACTCACTATCATCATGATCACACGGCCGACGTTGGGGTGCTTCAATACTACTGGCAATTGCATGACCCGCGATATACTGAAAAGGTACTCCCAATTTATGGCCATCAACTGGATAAACAAAATTTTGCAGGGCTTGATTGGCCAAACTCAACAAAAGGCATTGCTTATGATCCCGATCAATCATTGGAAGTCGGACCGTTTGAAATTACCTTCTGCAAGACCCACCACCCAGTGCCTGCATTTGCATTGAGGATTATTGAGAAATCAACCAACAAAGTGCTGGCTTTTACGGCAGACACAGCCTACTTTAAGGAACTCACAGGCTTTGTCGCTAATGCAGATCTGCTGATGACCGATACCAATTTCTTTGCTAATAAAACCGGTCGGAAGTGGCATATGACTTCCACAGAGTCCGGCCAACTTGCTAAAGATGCGCATGATCATCAATTATTGCTGACGCACTTACCTGCTACTGGAGATATGACCAAGCTAAAGGCTGAAGCGCAACACAATGCGGGTTCGATCCCCATTCTGGTTGCGAGTCGGCACTTGACAGTTGTCATCTAAATTTGACCAAAAAAGGTCTTTATATGGTCATTCTGTGAATCTTATGACTTTTATAACATTCTTCTATATAATCAAGATACAGAAATGATTATTAGGAGGATGAAACTTATGACAGTCAATTTATTAACGACCCCAAGTTGCACATCTTGTAGAAAAGCAAAACAGTGGTTAATCGATCACGAGGTAGATTTTAGGGAACGAAATATCTTTGCTCAACCACTCTCTACGACAGAATTAAAACAAATTCTAATGTTGTCGGAACGGGGGACTGAAGGCCTAATTTCAACCCGATCTTACGTATACGAACAATACAAAGACAAAATTAATTCTTTAACAATTGGTGAGCTGATCAAGCTTTTGGCAGCCCACCCCGAAATGATTAGAAGGCCAATCCTGATGGATGCCAAACGCTTAGAAATCGGGTTTAACGATGATGAGATTCGTCGCTTCTTACCACGAGAAGTTCGGAAGAATGACTTGGAGCGCCTCATTCGAAATGCGCTATAATGAAAATGTCTTAATTACTTGTTAATAACCATTTTTAGCCGTATTATTTACATGGACAGTATTCATGTTACAATGTTATTATTAATAACCCTAGGATATTGAAAGGGGTGGCTAAGATGGAAATGGAACGGATTAACGAGAATACAATTCGAGTATTAATTGGTAATGATGATCTTGATAAACGTGGGATTACCGTACTGGATTTACTCGGGAATCATAAACAGATTGAAAGCTTCTTCTACAGTATTCTTGAGGAAGTTGACAAAGATCATCAATTTCAGAATAATGATGCCGTCACTTTCCAAGTTCTTCCAAATCAAAATGGACTTGAGCTGTTCATCAGTAAGGATGTTGACATCTCTAACAATGAAATGATGTTGGATTCAAAGAGTGGTAACCAGGATAAGCGTGATCAGGTGTCCAAGTATATTGATGAACATCCAGACACCGGCAAACCACAACATGCAGGTGATAGCAAAACAAATGATGAATTTGGGCATCAAAAGAGAACTGTGATTCTTGAATTTGATGCATTAAACGACTTTATTGAGTTAGCGAAGGCGTTGAGACTGGAAAATGGGACGTCAGATTTGTACTTGTACCAAGATAAGTACTATTTGATCCTACAATTGTTCAGCAACGATCCAGTTGATATGGTTGTCAGTGATGAAGTTGCAATTGCGAACGAATATGGCAAAAAGACCACCATCACTGAAGATGTTTTGACTGAGTATGGTCAACAATTGATGGAAAATAGTGCGTTGGAATTGAGCAGATACTATTTTAAATGATTTTGAAATTCACTAAAGATTGGGACAAACGGCGATTTGATCCCAGCACTTAACGACTTATTCAGATGCCCATTCAAAAAGGCCGCCAAACTCAATTTCAATCAGAGGTTGGCGGCCGTTTATCATCTAATAGTTATTGGCGCGTTTTGTTAACGTTGTTGTGTAGTAAGTCTTTGGGGATGGGTGATCCTGAAAACCGGTCGTCTTTGAAACAATGTATAGTGGCCGCTTCCTGGATGCCTCGAAGATCCTGAATAAATAGGAACCAATCATTCCAAGCGAGAGTAACAGGATTCCGACCATTAAGAAAATTGAGAAGACTGCAAAGTGAGCGGTATCCATTTGGGTGAACAGGGCAAATCCCAAGTAGCCCAGGCTAAATAGAATCGAAAAAGTTCCCAGCCAATTTGCCAGCTGCAGGGGGACCGCCGAAAACGACGTGACTCCATCCATCGCCAGACGAATCATTTTGGTTAACGGGTACTTTGAATAGCCGGCAATTCGTTCTCGCCGCTCATATTCAACGTCTGCTTGCTTGAAGCCAACCCAGCTGACCATCCCCCGAACAAACGGGTCGGTCTCGTTCATTCGACTGAGCTCGTGGACAACTTGACGATCCATTAATCGAAAGTCACCGGTATCTAACGGAATTTTGATGCTGGTGATTTTTTGTAACCCGCGATAGAACATTGCCGCGGTTACTTTTTTGAACCAGCTTTCACCGTCCCGGAGCACCCGTTTACCATAGACGACATCATAGCCTTCATGCCACTTACTGATCATATCAACGATCACAGCGGGGGGATCTTGTAAGTCGGCATCCATGACAACGACTGCGTCACCACTTGCGTAACGGATGCCAGCCGTGATGGCGAGTTGGTGGCCAAAATTTCTGGAAAATTGAACGAGTTTAATATTTGAGTGATATGCCTGCGAACTCGCAATTAACTTGGCACTCTGGTCGCTTGACCCGTCATCAATAAAAATCAATTCAAAGTTTTGTGGCTGATTGGCAGTGAAATTCTCCAAACTATCAATTGTGTTTTCAATGCCAGCTTCTTCATTAAAGACTGGGAGGACAATTGAAATTAATTCAGTTTCTTTATCCATTTGAGGACCTCCTTTGCAAATTATTTGTAGATTGTCGATAGATCGTATAGGACGCCGGTTGAGCCCATACCGCCCATTCCCATACCACCAGGTTGTTGAGCGTTACCTTGCTTAGTCTGGCGGGTTGGGGTGGTTGCCTTGCTCTTAGTTCCGGGCTTCTTAGTGGCGCTCATTCCAGCGCCCCGTTTGCCACCCGATGGCGGTGTCATGGCACCCCGCTTCTTGGTGCCGGTCGGTTTGGTCTTTCCATTAAAGCTTGGTTGCTTCTGACTGCCGGTTTGACTGCTTGAGGTTCCAACTGCCTGTGAGCTGGTATTTTGATACAAGCTGGTCTTGACCTTGGTTGCGTGTTTTTTAATCCAGTTAATAATCTCGGTATTTCCTGATTTGCCGGAATAATAGAAGTATTTGAGTTGGCCAGTTTTGACTAATTTTTTAAATTCTTTCAAGGTAATTGCCGGATCGGTTCCGTTAAATCCACCCATTGCCATGACGGCCTTACCCGTTTTGATGATATAAGGGGCGGCTGTCGTCGAATCGCTGGTGGCAAAGAGATATTTGGCATTGCCTTGATTCTTCTCCAAATAATTGAGCAATTTAGAGTTGACTTGGTTATTGCCCATGCCGCCACCCATTGCTGAACCGCCTTGACCAGATGTCAAAAGCGATGGGCCAGCAGTCGGAATCATGGCCGACTCAGCCGCAATTGTGGGTGTGAGCGACCACCAGGCCGGTGCCACCAAAATACCGAGTAGGCCACCAATGATCAATGGCTGGGTAATCGTTCGGTGAGGCAGGAGGACTAAGCCGGCAGAAATGCCAATGGCCACCGCCAGAATTAGCCAGGTGAGCCAAGGATAGTAACTGTAAACGTACCAGGATTGCAGGGCCGCGGTTGCAATAAGCGCGACCGGCAATAAATAAAATTGCCAACGGTTACGACGTCCTTGATTGAACAATTTGACCAAAGCTGTGACACCAATTCCGAATAACGCCGCAATTGGGGGGGCCAGCATAATCATGTAATAGGGGTGAAAGAAACTGGCAACGCTAAAGAAACCATAAACTGGAACGAGCCAGCCAGTCCACAAGATCAGCTGCTTTTGTTCGCGAGAGAGGGCATACCATTTGCGCTTACGATCACGGAAAAAGACAAGCCCACCAACCAAGCCAATAATGGCGAAGGGTAGTAACCAGCTGATTTGTGGTCCTAGTGATGACTGGAATAACCTGAACGGACCGATGGTGCCGATATCAAATGCACCACCGCCGCCACCGCCATTACCCATTTTTCCCGGGCCGCCTTTTTGATTTTGACCACCAGGCATGCCTTGAGCAGTTTTACCACCGACTTTTCCAGGGGCTTTTGCGTTGCCCTTCTTCATATTCGTCGGCAGCTTGCCGCCTTGGGGTCCGCCGCCTTTTTTAGTCTGCGTTTTACTGTTCATTCCGCCACCAAAGGTCCCACCAGTCCCAGTCGTCTGACCGAGTAAGCGTTCAGTCCCGTTATAGCCAAACGCCAATTCCATGAGAGAATTTGTTTCTGAACCACCGATGTAGGGACGCTTGCTGGCGGAGGTCATATCGGTTGATAAGGGCAGGGCCAACGTGAAAACGAGTAGTGAGATTGTGGCAAATGCGAGCTTGGTAACCTTCTTTTTCCAAGTTTCATTGGCTGCCAGCCAGTAAAATAAATACATCGCTGGTAGAATCATGAAAGCTTGGAGCATCTTAACGTTAAATGCGATGCCGATTAACGCAAAACTGGTGAGTAACGTTACCAACTTTTGGCTGGCAATTGCTTTTTCCAGCATGAGCAACGCTAGTAACAAGAAGAAGATCAAAATTGCGTCCATGTTATTTGTTCTGGAATCAGCGACCACGATCGGCGTGAGGGTCATAGCAAGTGCTGCTAAGCGGCCCGCTGATTTGCCGAAGTAGGGTTGAACCAGTCGATACATAAGATACACTGAACCAACGCCAAACAAAACCGATGGCAGAACGACACTCCAACCATGCACTCCGAAAATTTTGGCACTGATCGCCATAAACCATAAGGCGACGGGTGGCTTGTCAACGGTAATGTAACCTGCAGGATCGAAACTACCATACCAAAAGTTCTTGAAGCTTTCCGTCATACTCTTAATTGCCGCGGTGTAAAAGGCATTTGCTGAACCAGCTTTCCAAATCTGCCAGCCGTAAAGAAATAGCGCTAGGATTAGGATCAGCGTTAAGATCCAATCAATTTTGAAAGATCGTTTATTGGTCCGGATTTGGGCATTTTCAACCATTCTTTGATTAGCTGCCAAGGTGGTGGGCCTCCCTTAATTGTTTTTTATTGTTGAATACCCAAAATTTTGAAAGCAAAAAGTTTGTGGGAACGGTAATCATCAAGCTCACCAGTGGAATCAGTTGTGAGTTAATGATTGCTGAACTGCTGGCAATGTGCGCGATGCCAATACTGATTAACCAGGTAAACAGATAAGTGGCATAATATTTAATAACCACTAATTTAAGGTTGCCGTGGGTTTTAAATACCCATTTATTGTTCAGCGACAAGCCGATAAGCGATGTGATGCCGTAGCCAACGCCCATTGCAAAGGTGGCGTTTGTCGGTTGAAGCAGTAATAAATAAATGACATAGGTTAGGACTGTATTAAGCAGGCCAGTCAGCCCGAATTTGATAAATTGCTTTGTGCTTTTGATGTGATCAACCTCCTTTTTTTATTGATGTAGTGAGTTTATCGAAGCAAGCATAAATTAAGCTTAAAAATTGGGTTTCGATAAAATTTGGCTAATTTAGTTGACGGCTTTGTGAAAACTCGGTACTTTAAATAGAGTAGAAGGACAGCTCTGCTAGGCAGAAATTTCCCCAGAAGCACTTCAACCATAAATTTTAACCACGTGATTAGACTGATATTCCAGTTTTAATCCCGTGCCTACGCGTACTTACAAAAGGAGATACCATCCATGAAAGAACTTCATATTTTGATTGTTGAGGATGACGAAGAACTTGCCAAGAGCCTCCAATTATTTCTTAATGAAATTGCTCAAACAACTGTGTCTCATGATGGCTTCGAAGGTCAGATGCTCGGCCAAGAAGGCATTTATGACCTGGTTGTCCTAGACCTCATGCTGCCACAAGTTAATGGCTACGATATTTTAAAACACTGGCGAAACGAGGATCATCTAAGTATGCCAGTGCTGATTTTAACTGCTAAAGATACCTTGGACGACAAGGTGCATGGCTTTCAGTTGGGAGCCGATGATTATCTGACCAAGCCATTTCACCGAGAAGAATTAATTATGCGGGTCAAGGCTTTATTGAAGCGCAGCGGCCACCTTGGTAACGACAACCAGCTGACCGTTGGTCCATTTAAGGTCAACTTAAGTAACCGAATTGTGAGTGTCAACGATAAGCCACTGGAATTAAATGGCAAAGAATTTGATTTGTTGGTATACTTCATTCAAAATCCGGATACGATCATTACCAAAGATCAAATTTTTGACCGGTTGTGGGGATTTGAATCCGAAACAGCCATCTCGGTGGTCGAGGTTTATATGAGTAACTTACGAAAAAAGCTCAAGAAATCAGCCTCACTTTCACCAATCAAGACGTTACGAAACGTTGGTTATATGTTTGAAACGGAGGCCCTAGCGTGAAGAACAGCGATCCACAACAAAAGCAGCAGTTTTCCCTTTTTGTCAAGGAGCTGATTGGGTTTGCGTTGCTATTCATGGTGTTAGGATTAGTGGTTAACTTTTTCTTTCATCAGTCGATTTATAAAAATATCGACCACGGACTCATTACGCAAAAGCAGGTTGTCCTGAATAATAAAAAGCAGCCCAGCTTTCGAACCGACAATGGGAATACGGCACCTGGTGTGACCGCCCCTAATAATGGCGATACCCCATTTCGGACGAATATTTTAGTGTTTAATAAACGTGGGCAGATCATCAACGCTCAAATGCTGGGGAATCGAATTTACAATTTGTTTATCAATACTAAATTAGACAAGACTCAGATTAACAAGGTTCAAGAAGTCACGTTGATGTCAACGGATAACACCTTGCACTATTTTCGGTCGCTGTTGATTAAGGTTCCCAAATCCAATACCAATCCGATGTATGCCGGCAATTATGTCCTAATCTTGGAGAACATTGATACCGACTTACTAGCCATTAACAGCTTTAGGCGCTCGCTCTTAATTACCTTAACGTTGTTTTGGATATTGGCGATTGGCATTGCTTACTATCTTTCCAGATCAAGTATGAAGCCAATTGTTGAATCGTGGAAACGTCAACGTCAATTTAGTGCTAATGCTGCTCACGAACTGCGGACACCGCTGACGGTGATTCAAAATCAAATGGAATATATGCTGACGAAACCGAAGTCCCAAGTGGTTGATCAAGTAGATGCGATCTCGACTTCGCTTGATGAAGTGAGGCATTTGCAGACACTCACCAATCGTTTACTGATGTTGGCTCGTTCCGATGCCGGTCGAATTGAAATCAATATTCAAAGCGTGGATTTGCAACAATGGTTCGATCAGGTTCTGAAACCGTATAAGGATATTGCAGCCAGTCAGCACAAATCGTTGGATGAGACGCTTAGAGCATCCGGTCATGGCAACTTTGATGCAGATTTGATTCGGCAGTTATTGATCATTCTATTGGATAACGCCATCAAATATACCCCAAAAGGTGGCACAGTATCGGTTGCAACCAGCCGCGTCCGTGACAAGTTGACAATTGAAGTACGAGATACTGGCGTGGGAATCGCAGACGAAGACAAAAAGCGAATTTTCGAAAGATTTTATCGGTCTGATAAATCAAGAAATTCCAAGACTGGTGGAAACGGTTTGGGACTGGCGATTGCAAAATGGATCGTTAACCAGCACCATGGAACCATTACTGTGAAGGATAATCATCCCAAAGGGGCCGTGTTTGTCGCAACCATTAGTATGCGCAACCAGACGGCGACAACTCGAGCATAAGCATCCAGCCATGCCGATGTTCTCACAGTAGCGTGTAAACGGCTGATCCTGGAATTTAGTCAAAAAACAAGACTGGGAATAGGCGTTTTGATCCCAGAATTTAACGAAAAAGACCAATCATTCCTAATTTGGAATAGTTGGTCTTTTTTGTTGGCTCTTCGTCAACTGTTGTTGGTGAAACTAAATTCGAGTTCTAATCACTTTGTGATTAGGGCTCTTTTTGTTTT
>NZ_JAUCAP010000084.1:0-10483 GCF_030361045.1 Lentilactobacillus sp. TOM.63 | reverse complement strand
TTTGTGGTAAACACCATTTTAAAGGAAGCTGATCTTTTTTGTCCGAACAGCGTTCGGATTAATTTTACAATCTACCAAATCACTATTATGAATATCGCCATAGCTAATAATTCCGATCCGCTGACCTTGCCCCTGTTGGCCCTTATTATACAAAGTGTTCAATTGGTAGGCATTGGCAAACTTAGCCGCCCCATATTTCCGTGAAAAAGCATTACCAGCTAATGTCGTGTCCGGCTTGGTTGCAGTCGTTGGCAAATCAGCCGTCAATGCGGTGTGGGCCTTCTTCGTTGTCTCTTTGGTAGCTTTCTTAGCCTGCGGTGCGTACAAGCCAACAACCGCGGCTACCTTCGATGAAAGATTCCCTGGTAATTTGTAGTGGGTCCTAGATGGATAACCCTTCTTAGCTGCTGGAACATCTTTGGCCCCAAATGCCTGCCGCATGTTAGTCGTTGTCGCGGTGAGCTTCAACGACATGTTACCAGGATAAGCGGTTGCCTTAACGTGATATTTTTTAAAATAGTCTTTAAACGACTGAATATAACTATCCGACTGACCAAACTTGCTGGCAAACGCAGCCGGTGTCAGATATTGGTGAAACTGGGCGCTGGTCGGATCCACCGTGTTATACACATAGTTGGTTAAATCCGCCTCGTTAGTCGGTTTCAATGCAACATTGACAATGGTCGTTTTGGCTGCTGCCTTAGCAACCAAATTCACCCCAATATTCATACTGGCCCCAAACACCAATAAACTGCTAAGCATTGCAATTGTGAACCGCTTTTTCTTCAAAATCATCATTGATCACCCCTCATCACTAAATTTATGGCTAAGCTTTTCAAAGTTAATGGTTCCCAACCCCGTCGCTTGATTGTAAAGTTTGCCAGGTTGACCCGTATAATACAGATTATCGTTATTATCGGCATCATCAAGAACATTAAATGGACTGTCAGTTTCTTGAGCAAATTGGTAAATCTGTGGATTCCAAAATCCAACGGGGGTTTGTCGTCCACTATTGATCACGGCATTAGCACCTGCCATTTGTGGCGTGGTGAAGCTGGTACCACCATCTATCCCCCATAATTTAGCCGACACTTTAACCGCTTTATGCGTTTTGGCATTAACGGCATAGCGTTGGCCTGAAACATAAGAGGCGTATCCTGTTTGCCGATCAGCGTTTCCGGCTATGTCAGGCAGATTTCGAGAATTACCCGTACCGAAAATGACATGAGGATGCTTGGTTAACTGATACTTACCTTTTTTGAAAGTAAGATAGTTAATTGCTCTAAATGTATTAATCCCCGAGACACCCTGCTGATACCTTGGCGTTGGGTTTAAGGCTGAAAAGCCACCACCACCGCCACTAAAGCTACTATACTTGGTATCGTATGCTGGTGATGAATAAGTATCCCCCCAAGCACGTTCTTTTGGCACCGTCACGACCTTATTGGCAATAATCTTTTGATAGGGCAGGGTCGTGCCACCAACCAGTACTTGGTAAGGCGAAGTTGACATCAAATGATTCTCTTTGGCCCCAGATTGCGCATATGGCCCCCTGTCACCACTAGCTTGAAATACCGTAATCCCTTGGGCAGCCGCTTGTTCAAGGATCAAGTTAAAAGCATGACTATATTGGCTAACCGTCGCACTTGGATCATCCCAATCAGATGCAACTTCAAATCCCGGTGCCATACTAGAAGTCAACTGCTGGTCACGATTGCTCGAAATGGCCGTCATAAACGTTGCATAATGAGAAGACGGCAAGGTTGTGTGAGTACCAGAAATATCACCACTATACAAATCAATACCAGCTTGCGGGGCAACCGAAGAAGCCGACTGTGCGTCCAGGGTTGCTTCCATTTGAGAAGCTTGAATCGTTACATTCATTGCTTTTTGTGCCTGAGCCTTTGAATCCACTGGATAAATATGCTGTACTCGGCTTAAATCATCATTAACGCCCGCTTGCTGCCAGTAGGTGACTAAATCACTATCTCGAACATCACTGGTGTTAATGATTCCAATGCGTTGACCTTGGCCCTGTAAGCCCTGATTGTAGAGCGTGTTCAACTTATAAGCATTTGCGAATTTAGCCGCACCATATTTTTTAGAGAAGGCGTTCCCGACTAAGCTTGTGTCTGGCTTATCAGACGTTGACAAATCAGCGGTCAATGCTACTGAATGCTTGTGAGCGGTCGCCTTCTTAGCTACCTTGCTTGCCTTTGATTGCTTAGGGTAGAGGCCAATGACTGCCACCGCTTTATTTGAGAGCTGTCCTGGCAGTTGGTAGGCCGTGGTGGTTCTACCACCCTTTTTAACGGCCTTTACCTTAAATGCCTTCTGCAGATTAGTCGTCGTCGCAGTTAATTTTAATGCTAAGTTACCAGAATACGCCCGAACTTGAACATGATATTGTTTCAAGTAATCCTTAAACGATTGAATGGTGCCGTCCGACTGACCAAACTTGCTGGCAAACGCAGCCGGAGTCAAATATTGGTGAAACTGGGCACTGGTCGGGTCCACTGTGGCGTACACGTAGTTAGTCAAATCCGTTTCATTAGTCGGCTTCAATGCCACGTTGACAACCGTGGTTTGGGCCGCCGCACGAGCAGGACGGACCCCCATGATCGTGCTGGCACCAACGACCAATAAGCCGCTCAACATCGCAACTGTTAACTGTCTTCCCCTCAACATCATCACTCTTTTCTATCGTTAATATGAATTAATTATAACAATCTGGTTGATCAATTACTCTGATTTGCACTGATTGCCATTTTTTCTTGAAATAACTACATTAGATCTTTGCTTGGGCTTTTTCAACCAGCTGGCTCGAAACGACCTCACTCGTAAACCGCTGCAGTGGTGTATACGTATGCCGGTCTTTAAATGCCACTGGATTGACTTTAACAATGGCAACCAGCAAATTATTTTCCGTGAGAAATATTTGACCAATTTGCTTATACTTGCCCTTGGTATGCTTACCGGTACGCCAACTGTGCAGCTTAAAATCTCCCTGTTCATCCGTTTTAATTTGATACTGCCCTGAATCATTAGTTTCTATGGGCACACCGATATATTGAAACACCTCATACTTCCCTTTCACATTCATCATCCTTTCATTTTACATAAGTAAATTATGAATAAAGTTAGAACTTATTTCTAATAATTTCGCAAAAACCAGACATAACTGTTTTCTTCATATACAATAAATATTGTGAACGTAACAATCAAGGGGTGATTAAATGAACCAGAAAAAAATAGTAACCGATTCAGCCATTCATCTATCTAATGCAGATATTCGTAACTATGGGATTGCAGTTATGAATCCACCAATTTTGATAGATGGCAAGTTGTTCGGTTACGTAAATAAAATCAAAAGTGAAAAGTTCCTGCAGCTATTTGAAAAGTGCTCGGTTAAACCAATCATTGGCGAAATTGCTGTGCCAGAGTTAATTGACACTTACAATCGTCTCGGAGAAGATGGCAGTCAGATTCTCTCCATTCATTTAAGTGATAAGCTGACCAGTACTTATCAAAACGCCCTCATTGCCGCCAAAGCATCTACGAGTGACGTCACCGTCATTAATAGCGGCGTTACGGCGGCCGGCTTGGCTTACCAGGTACTCGCAGCCGCCAAATGGCTTGCGGCTGGGGTGGAGATTGCTGAGGTTTCTGATAAGCTCAAACGTATCCAAAACAATACCCGAATCTTCTTCTCTGTCCAAAATAATCCCCAGCTGATTAACCGCAAAATTGTTGGCAAAATCAGAGGGATGTTGGATAAGCAGTTGAACGTTTCTTATATATTGCAATTTTTAAATAATGATTTTACATTTGTGACTCGCAGTCGCAAAGAAGATCTGATCGATCAATTCTGGGAGAAACAACTAGCGGAAATGCATGACCAAAATCTCGTCAAGTTATCAATTCTTCACTCTGGCAGTGATGAGCGGGCTAAATTATTGTATGACATGTTGAGCAAAGAATTCCCGTTTGTCCCGATTTCAATTGTTGCTACCAATCCAGAGATGACCACTTTTATTGGCCCAGAAGCGACTGGAGTCACTTATCTGCTGGGTTAATACTACTTTCCCGTTTAATTAACCGGTTGCCCACAACGACTTTTTGGGGCGTCCGGTTTTTTTTTGCACTCGTTGACGTATTCAGCTGGTTTAACAACTGCATGGCCACTTCTCCCATCATACCAGTATTGACTTTAACTGCTGTCAATGATGGAATCACATATTTGGCCACAGCGGTATCGTTGAAGCTGACTAAGCTCACATCACCCGGAACCGCAATGCCATTTTTGTGAAGGGCTTTTAACGCCCCGACGGCCATGGCATCGTTGGCAACGAACAAAGCATTGGGAAAAGCTTCGCGGTCCTTTTGAATCGCCTGGTTGACTAAATTGTACGCAGTCTGCAGCGTATAGTCCCCAATAAAGATATTGTCTGGATTGTATAAGGACCGGTGTTCCAAATAATTCCGAAAAACCTCCAAGCGCGGATCGATGATCTTCAACTTGTGATCACTGGTATATTCAATTCCCGATAACATCCCGATTTGCTTCAAGCCATTATCAATGAAGTCGTTCAACACAGACTTGGTCGAATTATCAAAATCGGTTACAACACAATCATAGCCTTTAGCTAAGGTATCAAAATCCACAAACACAATATTACGGGTTACTTTGAGCATTGTCTGAATCTGCTGGTCACTAAACTTACCGATTGCAATGATCGATTTGACATCCTGATCAATCGCATTCAGTGAGTCGCCAGCAAAATAGCGCTTGACCTTGTAGTGTAATTGATCGGCCATCTTCTCGGCACCCATTCGAATCGATAAATAATATAAATCATCTAATTCCTGTTGTTCGGAATACCACTCAACAACGGCGATGCTATCGCGAGTCGTGCTCACCCGATGCTTCTTGGTGTAATCCAAGTCTTCAGCGACCTGAAAAATTTTTTTGCGGGTCACGTCACTGACTGAAAGTGACTTGTCATAATTAAGTACCCGAGAAACCGTTGTAATTGACACCCCAGCTTTATGCGCGATATCTTTAATTGTTGCCATTATGTCACCCCTTCAAATACAGTATAATCCCTTCTTCAACTGACCATTAACAAATTTAGTTAATTTACTAAAATAATTATCTTTTGTTTAGCCTGATAAGTCAAGGATATTCCGTCATAATAACGTTTTTGGCTAGTAAACTTATTGACGTAACCGCTATGAATTTCTATAATGAACTTGAACTGAGTTACCAAGGACAGCTGCTCCAAGTCAACATCTGCTCATCAGTATCGGCAACGAATCTTTCAAAATCAACTCTTTCGTTACTGAACCTAATGGTAGTTTGACACTTGGACCCGCTGACTGACTAAACAGGGAGGGTCATGTCGTGAAAGACACAATTAAGGAAGCCTACCAACAATGGGTACAGCAACCGAATTTACCAGCTGATATTTTACTTAATCTAGATCAAATGAAGACTGATTCAAATCAACAAGAAGACGCATTTGGCACCTTTTTATCGTTTGGAACCGCTGGAATGCGGGGAATTCTGGGCGCCGGCACTAATCGCATGAACATTTTTACTGTTCGCCAAGCCGCCGAGGGCCTTGCATCCTTCATGGATACGTTGGATGAAGCTACTCGCAAACGGGGAGTTGCAATTAGTTTCGATTCCCGTTACCACTCCAAAGAATTTGCCCACGAATCTGCTAAAGTATTAGGATATCATCACATCCCAACCTTTGTCTTTGATGACATCCGCCCGACCCCGGAGCTATCCTTTGCGGTCCGCCATCTCCACACTTATGCCGGCATTATGATTACGGCCAGCCATAACCCCAAGCAATACAATGGCTTCAAGATTTATGGCGAAGATGGCGGCCAGATGCCTCCAAAGGAATCTGATTTAATTACCTCCTATATTCGTAAGAACAGTGACCTGTTTGCTATTAAGGTAACGCCTGAACAAGAACTGCGGGAAGCCAAGACCATGAACCTGATTGGCGAAGACGTTGATCAAGCCTATCTGGCAAAGGTTAAGACCGTCAACATTGATTTAGACCTGATCAAAAAGGTCGGTGCCAACATGAAATTTGTTTATACGCCCTTGCACGGAACTGGTAAAGTGATTGCGCGTCGGGCCTTAGAAGCAGCCGGCTTTAAGAATTACGTAGTTGTGCCAGAACAAACCATCGCCGATCCAGAGTTCCCAACTACCCCATTTCCTAACCCAGAGTTCCCGCAAGCCTTTGATTTGGCTAAGGAACTTGGCAAAAAGGTAGCCGCCGACGTCTTAATCGCCTCAGATCCTGACGCTGACCGGCTAGGTTGTGCGGTTCGTCAACCTGATGGTAATTATCAATTATTAAGCGGTAACCAAATTGCCAGCGTCTTACTAAATTATATTTTAACCGCTAAAAAGAATGCCGGTGATTTACCAGCTGACGGCACGATTGTGAAATCCATCGTTTCAACTGATTTGGCCGTGAAGATTGCTGCTTCGTTTGGCGTTGCGACTAACAATGTTCTGACTGGTTTCAAGTTTATTGCTGAGGCCATTCACCATTATGAAACTGAGCATGATCACACCTTCCTGTTTGGCTTTGAAGAAAGCTTTGGTTACTTAATCAAACCATTTGTCCGGGATAAGGATGCCATTCAGACTGTCCTATTGCTGGCTGAAGTGGCAGCCTATTATAAGAATCAGGGCAAGACTTTGTATGACGGTGTTCAGGAAATGTTCCAGAAGTATGGCTACTACGCAGAAAAGACCATCGCTAAAGAGTTCGATGGCCTTGATGGCAAGGATAAAATGGCCCACATTTTGGCTGAATTGCGTGATAATCCACTCACTGAAATTAACGGCCACAAGGTTATCAGTCATGCTGACTACCAATCATCTATTCTGACTGATCAGGATGGCAAGACGTCGACCATTAACTTACCAAAATCCAACGTGCTGAAGTATTGGTTGGATGATGAAACTTGGGTCGCCGTTCGGCCATCTGGAACCGAACCAAAAGTAAAGTTCTACCTTGAAGTCGTCGACAAGAGCCAGAAAGCTGTGGACGCTAAGTTAAATAGTTATGTTGATGAACTGGATAAGTTGATTAACAAATTAATTAATAACTAATGAACATTTAAATACAATTGAGATCTGACTACAGTCTGCTGCTGATGACCGTAGTCAGATCTTTTTTATTTGACGGAGGTTAAGCCTGCGTTGTGGAGTGGATACTGGTAGAATAGAGGGATTAGAGGACAGTTTCTCAAAGCAGCAATCTGCATGTAAGCACCTCGAATAAAAATTCCAAAAACCAGAATTTCTATTCGAGGAGACTTACATACCGATTGCAAACCGCTTTGCTACGCTCACTTATCTTTTAGGAGGACATTCCATTGAAATTAACGACAACGATTAAGCTCACAACCGGTGCCCTATTGCTCTCTGGGCTAACACTATTCCAAGCCCAACCGGTTCACGCCAAAATTATCAAAAATAGTTTTGTGATTACCAAACAAGCCATCAAAACAACTAATAGCAAGAAACAGGTTAAAATAACGATTCCTAAGAACACACCATTACAAGTTGGTGGTGTCAAAACCATTGCTGGCAAGAAGTACGTTTATACTGATGTTGAGCGGTTAAGCTATAACCTGAGAAAGCCATTATTAAGTTCAAAAGCCACCAGCACAATTACACGGTGGCTGCCAGCAACTAAAGCCACTTTTAAGCAGATTGAAAAACCAGTTTATTTAGACTATTACGCCGCCCAATCCGATGGCAAACGATCACTCAAGAAAGTCAAGACCGAGACTGGCAATCTTTGGAAGGGTTACATCGTCCCTGCCGACTATGTTTCCCAAACCAACACAAGAATCCGGGTGACGACTGATGGTTACTTAGAATACTACGAAAATTCACCGTACCTCTTCAAAGTTTCACCACAGCCAACTACCAGTGTTAAAGTCCAAAACGCGACCCACCCAACCAGCAGTGGTAAGACCATTTTGAACTTCAAAACGGATGTTGCTCAACTGCCATTTGTTAAGCTGAGTCACAACCATTACCAGCTCACCATTCAAGGAACCTCATATGGCAACGTGACAGTCATCCCGAATGACGAAGATGTCCAAAAGGTACTGACCAGCTGGGTCTCACGGATCAATAAAGAAGACTGGTTTGAAATTAATAGTGTCAGCAATTTTAAATAGGGAGGCAAGTAGCTTGATAACAACCAAACAAATCAAAAAAGCTGGTCTCGCATTGACCGTGGCATTATCTGCAGTGATCAGTTTCACCACCGCAGCATCCGCTAGCAGTCAATACTTAACCAGCAAATCTCACAATTTATTTTTGGAAACAAAGCAGACCATCCATACAACCAACGCGTATTTTAAGGATATCTCCATTACAATTCCAAAAGGGACCGTCTTTAACGCTGGCTCAATCGGCAAGGGCGTTACAACTGGCAAACCATACGTCAATATTAATATGGATAACCTCCGCTGGCCGCTGCGAAAAGTGGTCGATGAGTCCAAACATAATCAACAGATGACCACTTACATTTGGGCGAAAAAGAGCCTCTTCAAAATCGTAAAGCAACCCAATTACCTCGCCTATACCAAAACCCCAGATAATTACACTCAGGATCCTTACGTGTGGGAAGGCAATAAAGCCCTGCCAAGTGACCAATTTTTGTCGAAGCAGAATGCCTTTCGAGTCACTGACGACGGCTACCTGGAATACTTCACCGGCATCACTATCTACACGGATGGTAATGCCAAACCAGCCGATTATGCCAAACTCCAAAAGTTCGTTAAGAAAGGCAACACCTCGTACTTCTACACCAAGGCAGAAGTTTCCGGCTTACCAATGACCAAAATCAATAGCACCGGCAAGTACCGTTACCGCCTGAAAATGACCAGGACCAATCACTACTTGGCGACGGTGAACCATTCGAAGATTCAAAAGTATGGCAGTAACGCGGTTATTTCTGTCAGGTATAACGTCGGCGGCAAGGACTTTTATGTGGGGAGTATGACCGTTTATCCGTAATAAGGAAGCTAATATCTCTTTATAACTAAGAAAATTAAAATAATTCAAATTTGCAACAACTTTTTTTAATTATTCGAGCACGCTTCCTTTGTATTCCTTTCAAATCAAGGTTAAAATGATAAAGAACCCCGTAGGAGAGGAATTTGAATATGAAAACTGCTGTAATCACTGATAGTGCCAGTTACCTCGATAAGGAACTGGCTAATAAATACCAGATCACCGTTTTACCAATCACCGTAATTTTTGGCCAAACACAATACCGCGATGGCATCGATATCACTTCTGAAGCCTTTCTCAAAAAATTGGCGGAAGCTGACCAACTGCCGACGACTGCCCAAGTCACAATGGGCCAGATGCAGACAGCATTTGACCAACTCAGTGAACAGGGATTCGATGAGGTCATCTGTGTCAATCTATCTTCTGGCATCACCTCGTTTTACGAAAACTTGGTTGCCTACAGCCAGCAAGTGACCAATATTAAGGTGTATCCATTTGACTCAAAAATTGCTAGTGCGGGTGAAGCTGACTTGACACTATTGGCTGGCAAACTGGCAATGGCTGGTGAAAATGCCGCCACCATTCTGCCTAAGTTGGACCAATTGAGAGACTCCATCCACGTTTGTTTGGTAGTTGACAGCTTATCTCATCTGCAACGCACAGGACGGATCTCCAACACCTCAGCTTTTTTTGGTAATCTACTGAAAATCAAACCAATGTTAACTTTTGACGAGGCCGGTAAAATCGTTCCGTTGGCCAAAGACCGCACGATGAAGCAATCGCTTGAGCACATCGTCAAATTCATCACAGAAAGTCAATCTGACTTCCAACTGCCGATGAGAATTTCGGTGGTTGACGCCAATAATCCGAAGCTCAGTAAGGCCTGGGTTAACCGATTCCATGAAGAGTTTCCAAGCACCGCAATCAGTACTTATCAAATTAGCCCAGCAATCACCGTTCATACTGGCGAAAAAGCCATGGGCGTTGTTTGGGATATTGATTGGGATAAAATTAGCAAGTAACTTGAACCACAGCGAGTGAATTGCCACTCGCTTTTTTGTCGTCTTGATTGTAGTTGGCTACAAATCATTCGTCCAAATTCCAAATTTTATGATATTTTAACGAACCTATGATAAAATTTGGTCCAAGTTTTAAAATATCACTGTTTTTTCAAATCTTTGTAGAATAAGATTGCTTAGGATTGCAAATATAGCTATTATTTCAAAATACATTTAATTTTAAACTCGCAAGTTTTCAATCACCATCAAAATTCGAAAGCTGAAGGTAAATCAATCATGGCAAATTATCATAATGTCAACCACTCCTGAATAAGTTCAGGAGCTTGTGAGAATAACACCTCACGGTGTCACGACCACAATTTGCTTAGATACAGCGGTTGCCTGCAAGCAG
>NZ_JAUCAP010000083.1:0-10532 GCF_030361045.1 Lentilactobacillus sp. TOM.63 | reverse complement strand
AGGCATTCGATTGTGTTATCTGAAGAATAACATGCTCGAATGCCTTTTTGAATACGTCCAATTATTTAGTGCTTACGCTTAAACAAATGAGTGTTGATTTCAAAAAAGCAGCCAGCCATAATCTTTGTACATTACAAATACATGATTATGGCTGGCTGCCTTTTTGATACAAATAAATTTTAAATCATCGCTTGCCTAAAAGTTGAACGTCATTTCCCGACAGGCTTTCAGGTGACGCTGCCGTTTGTCGGCAGACGAATTGGTGATGCCACCTAAATTAATCCACTTTCCAGATGAAATACCAAGTTGTTTCAAAGTATGGTTGATGAAGACTTTCTTGATGGCATTACCACAAAATAGTTTGAGATAAAAGGTCGGCGAAGTGGAGGTCGTAAATACATAAGCATGGGATAAGTTGGTCAGCTCGCCCTTAATGCCAGTTTTGGTGACCGTGTGGGAGAGCCCTTTGCCTTCTTTCATAACTTTATCAATGAATCCCTTCAGCATACCCGGAATACTGTTCCACCAAATTGGGGTGATGAAGATGATGCCGTCAGCTTGTCGGAGCATTTTCAAATATTTGGTCACCAGGGGGTCATGTGTTTTCCCCTCGTGAAATAGCCGTAATTCTTCTTTATCATAAGTCGGATTGAAATGTTCGTTGTAGAGATCAATTAACTGGGGATGATTATTTTGCTCAGTCAAATTTTCCATGACTTGGGTCAACACCGCGTGAGTGAAGCTTTGGTCATAGGGATGACAATAAACGACAACAATATTTTTCATATCAATTAACCCCAATCAATTCTTTGGCAGATTCTTTCAGTAATACTTCATCAAACGTGATGGCATGATTCCGAATTAAAATCCCGTATCCCTGGATGAAGGCCCATATTTTGATGAATAAATTTTCGGGTGATCCAGAAAGTTGATATTGTTTCATGATTTGGGTGATTAATTCCTGTGGATACGCTAGTAACGGGAACTTTGTGGCAGAGTCGGCGGAGTGGTAAATATTAATGGCACTTGAATTGAAGGATAAAAAGTCCATCAAATATGGTTGGGAATCAAATTGGTTAACCATGAATTTCCCGAGAGCGACAAGTGAATCAAGCGGCTCCAGATGTTGGCCTTCAATTGTTTGCTTAGCTTGCCTGCCTAATCGATTCGAAACCACTTGAGTGACCGAGGCGAACAGGTCATGTTTGTTTTGAAAATGTTTGTAAAATGCCCCCGTGGTTAAATTAAGTTCTCCCAGCAACGATCTTAACGAGATTTGCTGGGAACCATTCTCAGAGATCTTTCGAATGGTCAACTGAATGATGTCATTTTTAGTATTGTTGGTTTTTCCCGCCAATTGTGTCAACTCCTTATAGTTTTAAGATAACACTGTTATCCTATGGATGTAAATAAATAGCGCAGCCATTCCAGAACCCAGAATGATTACGCTATTTGTTAGATGATGGGAGTAAAATGCTGTTTGCCCATCTCTTATCAACGTGATTTATTTTGTCGTTGTCTGATTCTTTGACTGTAGTTGTCCACCGGTAAACATTAAATTGACCGCGGCGCCTTTTTTACTCGTGAGATACAATGCTGAGGTTGCCGCCATATCACCACTGCCGGTCACTGACTCGGAATCAGGTTCACCTAATTTTTGAATGACACTTTCGTATGAGTCTCCGGGATTAAGGCTGTTAATTGACTCAACGGATGTATATTGACGGTTGGTGGTATGTTTCAGGACATAGCCTTTACCGATTGCATGGCCGTCCAAAAATTCAACAGTGACAGCGGATGCGTTGAGCCCCTTATCGAGTTGATTCCAAGAATACTGGATGGCTGATTTCTTACTTGTACCAGAAAGCGACACTTTATGGTGAGACGTCGGGCTGCCGAATGATTGCTTAATTGAATTTAACAAACTGCCGCCCTTGGTAGGAGCGGTGATGTTTGCTAATTTGATTTGATCGTAATCCTTTCGGGTGATTGATTTAACAACTTTTGTGGTTGAGGACGGGTGGGAATTCTTCGACTGGGTTGAACTGCTACAGCCGGCTAAAGAAATTCCGACTAATAAAATTGTGATTAATGTCAATTCTTTTTTCATGATAATCCGTTGTTCTCCTCATCATTAATGGCTTATACCACTACGATACCAAATTCTGGCGATTAACAGAGCAGTGACCAGCAATCTTAACTGAATTATAGCAAAGTCACGATGATTGTGTTAACGATGGCACATCATATGACGTGGGAAACGATAATTGACTGTCTAGCAGGTATGCTAACGCCGGTTTGTTAGACATCGGTATAAGTGTAGAAAACCCATATTATTAAAGACTTACCTTGACATTTTTTGAAATGGGTATATATTATATCTCGTAAGTTTTGTTAGAAAATATAACATGAAATGAGGCTGAATAATGAGAATTGATAGAGATTGTATTGGTGAGCTTTTTGTACCTGATGATGTTTTATATGGTGTCCACACTTTACGGGCAATGCATAACTTTCCGATTACCGATGAAAAGGTTGATCCAGCCATCATTAGTAGTTATCTTCAGATTAAGAAGGCAGCGGCGATTGCTAATCAAAAGGCCGGCAGCCTGGCAGGCGGAAAAGCAGCCTTGATTATTTCGGCATGTAACCAACTACTCTTTTCAGGTGACTTCAAAGACTTCTGTGTGCCTGCCATTCAGGGCGGTGCCGGGACTTCGACAAATATGAACGTCAACGAGGTCGTTTCTCAATTGGCGATGAAAATAAGTGCCCAGGGTGGCAAAGCAGCCATTAGCATCCATCCTAATGATGATGTAAATTGCGCCCAGTCAACCAACGATACATATCCGACCGCTGGGAAAATGGCGATGTTAAAAAAGCTATCACCGCTGCTAAATTCAGTAGACAGATTGTACCAAGCTTTGGCTGACAAGGCTGAAGAATACGCTGACGCAATCAAAGTTGGCCGAACCCAGTTACAGGATGCCGTTCCAACAACGTTTGGTCGCAGCTTTTCTGCCTATGCCTCATTATTTCGACGAGATTATGATCGGCTGAAGAAGGCAACTGAGGTTTTGAAAGTGGTTAACCTCGGTGGGACTGCTATTGGAACAGGAATTAATACAACTTCTGAGTATCAGGAACAAATTATTCCGACTCTTAATAAAGTTGCCCATCTTTCTTTAATTCAAGCTGATGATTTGGTAGATGCAACTCAAAATAGTGATGCCTTCACCACAATTTCGAGTGCCATGAAAATGCTGGCTGCCGATCTTTCAAAATTTAGCAATGATCTCCGGTTACTTTCAAGCGGTCCGCAAGCTGGATTAAATGAGCTGGCGTTACCTAAGAAGGCTGCCGGTTCGTCTATCATGCCAGGAAAAGTAAATCCAATTATTCCAGAAGTTGTTAATCAAGTGGCCTTTGAAGTTATTGGCAACGATGTGACGGTCACGATGGCTGCGGAAAGCGGGCAGTTGGAATTAAACGCCTTTGAGCCAATCATGTTCCGGGCAATTTTGATGAGCGAGCAACATTTGGCAAAAGCAGTCACAACTCTAGTTGATAATTGTGTTTCAGGCATCAAAGTGAATGTTGATCACTGCCGCCACGAGGTTGAACATTCATCGATTGCCGCGACAATTTTATCACCATTACTTGGTTACGAAGAGACGACCCGATTGATTAAAACAGCAGTGGCTCAAAAACAATCCGTCAAAGAATTAGTTAAAGAGCAGCAACTATTACCCGATCAGTTAATTGATGAACTATTCTCACCTGAAGTTTTGACCAACGCGAAAAAATTGAATTTCAACCATTCAGTCGCATCTTCTTCGAATTAATCGGTTGGAGCCGACTGTTTTTCGACCGTTATCCTTCTCTCATTGCTAATAAAGAATATAATGATGGTGTCTACATAAGGCATCTAATTAATAGCTATCTTGAGGGTGATGAGTCGAATGAAGAATGTTGAATCAACCAAAATTGATCAATCTGCAAAAACATCTGTTGATGATTTGATGAAGCAGTTTGACCTTCAGGTGGGTGGATTGAGCCAATCTGAAGCTGCAAAACGGCTTGCTCAATATGGGCCAAATACGATTCAGCAAGCCAAACACAAATCAGAAATCCTGATTTTTCTTGAAAATTTTACGTCGCTAATGGCGATATTGTTGTGGGGATCTGGCGTCATTGCGATGTTTGCCGGCATGATGGAACTGGGAATTGCAATCTGGGCCGTGAATTTGATTAACGGTTGCTTTTCGTATTGGCAGCAGCATGCCGCTCAAAAGGCGACCGATTCTTTGAAAAAAATGTTGCCATCTTACGTCAAGGTTAATCGGGACGGCAAAACCCAACAAATTCAAGTTGAGCAGTTGGTGCCTGGAGATTTATTCCAAATTCAAGCGGGCGATTCAGTCCCCGCAGATGCTCGGATTTTCAATAGTTCCAATTTGCAAGTGGATGAATCTTCGTTAACCGGTGAATCGGTTCCGGTTGAGAAAGCCGATGCTTATCAGCATGGTGATGGTGAGTTTGCCCAACAAAATATCATTTTTGCCGGAACAGTGGTGACCAACGGAACTGCGAATGCCATTGCAGTGGCGACTGGGATGCAGACGGAATTTGGTCGGATTGCGAGACTGACCGAAAGCCAGAAGAAAGTGATTTATCCATTGCAGCGGGAATTAAACCACTTGACCCGGCAATTGACGGTGATTGCCATTGTTTTAGGCATTGCATTTTTCTTGCTGGCTGTTTTCTTTGTCCATTATCCATTTGCCCAGTCGTTCATTTTTGCACTCGGGATGATTGTAGCGTTTATTCCAGAAGGACTGCTGCCGACGGTGACGTTGTCGTTAGCCCAGGGGACACAGCGCATGGCTAAGAAACATGCCCTGTTGAAAAATTTGAATAGTGTCGAAACGCTGGGAGAAACCACGGTCATTTGTTCTGATAAAACCGGAACCCTGACCCAAAATCAAATGACAATAAATCATATCTGGTTGGCAAGCGGTGACTATGAAGTGACTGGAACGGGCTATGTGACCAACGGTAAGATTCAAAAGAATGATCAAGATGTCGATGGCCAAACTGCAAGCGATTTAGGTCGCCTGTTAGCCATTGCAACCCTCAATAATGATACTGAAGTCAATGAGGATCCAAATGGCGGCAAGGCTAAAATTCTTGGAACGCCAACCGAAGCGGCTCTGGTTATTCTGTCCAGAAAAGCCGGAATGAATATCAAAGAAGCCAATCAGCAATATCCACGGTTAAAAGAGTTGCCGTTTGATTCCGGGCGGAAACTGATGACGATGATTACGAAAGATCAAACTGGGAATCTTTTAATTTATACCAAAGGCGCCCTTGGCAGTGAATTGAAGATTTGTGATCAGATATTGGATGGTGACAAAGTCCGACCATTAACGGCTGCTGATCGAGAACGGATTAATGGGATCAATGAGCAATATTCCAAACAGGGATTGCGGACCCTTGCATTCTCATATCGAAACGTGTCTGTTAAAGATCCGTTACGCAAAACGGCGATTGATGATTATACGATTGACACAGCAGAAAGGCACATGGTATTCGTTGGCCTCACGATGATGTCTGATCCGCCAAGGCCCGAAATTTTCAAAGCAGTTAAGAACTGTAAGCGGGCGAACATTCGAATTATTATGGTAACTGGTGACAGTCCGATTACTGCCAAGAGCATTGCAGTCAAAATCGGGATTACTTCTGACAAAACGCGTGTCATCAGTGGCGAAGAATTGGATCAAATGAGTGATCAGGAATTGAAAGCAGCAGTTAAGGGTGAAGTCATTTTTGCCCGGGTAGCGCCGGAACATAAGTTTAGAATTGTCACAATGTGTCAAGAAAATGGTGATATCGTTGCCTCAACTGGTGATGGCGTGAACGATGCGCCAGCGTTGAAACGGGCCGATATTGGGATTGCAATGGGGGTTACTGGCACTGACGTTGCCAAAGATGCGGCTGATATGATTTTAACTGATGATAATTTTGCTTCTATTGTGAGTGCCATTGAAGAAGGGCGATCCGTTTATAGTAACTTGCAGAAATTCTTGTTGTACATCTTGAATAGTAATGTTCCTGAAGCCGCGCCTTCGGTTATTTTCTTGGTGACCCGCGGCTTGGTTCCCTTGCCATTAACAGTTATGCAAATTTTGACTGTGGATCTGGGAACGGATTTACTGCCAGCGCTTGGATTAGGCATTGAAAAGGCTGAGCCAGGGATTATGGACCAGCCGCCCCGTCCGCAAAATAGTCATCTGCTGAACAAGTCCATTATTTGGAAAGCGTTTGGGTTGTACGGATTGACGGCTTCGGTCATTTCAACGGCTGCCTACTTCTTTGTTAATCACGTTAATGGCTGGCCAAATATTCCTTTGGCTTCATCAGGATTACCCTACGCGGAAGCGACAACCATTACGCTGGGGGCAATTGTGTTCTGCCAGATTGCATCAGCGATGAACTGTCGCACGCAAATTTCGTCAGTCTTTTCGATCGGGTTATTTAGTAACCGACGAATCTGGTTAGGAATTGGCGTTGAAATTGTCCTGATTGCCTGCCTAATGTATCAGCCATTTCTTCAGGAAATTTTCAATACGGGACCTCTCAATCTCTCTGAATGGCTATTCTTATTCTGTATCCCAATTCCGCTATTTCTGTTGGAAGAGGGGAGAAAGTGGCTGGTTAGAAAAATAAGAGGGCAAAAAACAACGGTTTGACGCGGTTATCTAAAGGCCCCCCAACTAAAATCCTGGTTTGAATTTTAGTTGGGGGGCCTTTAGATAGTAAGCGGCAGTTGTTTTTTGCCCGTTTTGACAATGTAGTGGGGAAATCCTGTCCTTGAATTTATGTTGAGGCGGTTCTTAGAATATTGAGATAACTGTGAAGCAACGGACTGTTTCATTTCTCAAACCTAATGAAGTCGATCATCAAACCGGAAATCTCCATTCGATTTTAATTTTTGTTGCATTTGCAACAAAAATATTTTAGAATCATTCATAGTGAAATAGGGAGGGTGATGGCAATAGCAGAAATTCTTCGACCAATTGGTGAAATTGCTCGGGCACTGGATTCAGTTGCAAATATTGAATTTAAAGACTTTGATCTCGCTAAGGGTCAATATTTATATTTGGTCAGGATCTGTGAACATCCTGGCATTATCCAGGAACAGTTAGCGACAATGATCAAGGTTGATCGGACGACAGCATCCCGAGCCATTCGAAGGATGGACATTAACGGCTTTATTGATCGACGGGCTGATGCCTCTAATAAAAAAATCAAACGGTTGTTTCCAACCCAAAAGGCAACTGATGTGTATCCATTTATTCACCGTGAAAATCTATACTCGAATAAAGTTGCCCTCAGAGGACTCAGCGAGGAAGATAGCCAGTTGCTTGAAAGATTGTTATTAAAAGTGAGTGACAACGTTTCTGCCGATTGGGAATTCGTCAAAAAAGGTCATCACCGCAAATACTAGGAGGAAAATGATTGGCAATATCGATTAGAAAATGCACGGTGGCCGACTTGCCACAACTTGAAAAAATAAGCCGGGTCACATTCACGGATACCTTTGGTCACTATAATTCACAAGCAAATTTAGAAAAATACTTAGCCCGTTCTTATAGTCAGCCACAACTTCACAGCGAACTCGCCAACCCTGATTCAGAATTCTTTTTTATATTTGAGGACGATGAATTAGCTGGTTATTTGAAAATTAATATTTTAGATGCTCAAACAGAAAAAATGGGTGAAGCTAGTTTGGAAGTTCAACGAATTTACGTTTTACCAGCACACAAACGTCATGGACTGGGTCGCCAACTCATGGCTCAAGCAATTACCCGAGCAAAAGATTGGGGTAAAACGAACATTTGGCTTGGCGTTTGGGAGCATAATCTCGGCGCGATTGCTTTTTATGAACAACTTGGTTTTAAGAAAATTGGCGATCATGTATTTACATTAGGTGACAGCCCACAGCGCGACCTTATTTTGAAGAAAACAATTTAGTTGGAAAGTAGGTTTGATAATGAAGAAATTAATTTTAGATTCTCAAGTAGTTGATCTTTTTCCGGACGTTCAAATTAATGTTATGACCCTTGCAGGGATTGACAACCATGTTCAAGCAGATCAATTGGCTTATTTACAGAAGCTGCTTGATGAAGGCACTCAGGAGGCTGAACAGTACATTACCGTTGAACCGTTTCGGAAAAATCCGGTGGTTGATCAATGGCGGCAAGCATTTAGAAAATTCAAGACCAAAAAGGGTGCCCGAGCCACCACAGAAGCGTTGTTAAAACGGGTTAGCCAAGGAAAGACCTTCTCCCCAATTATGCCGTTAGTGGATCTCTATAATAGTGTTTTGCTCAAATATGGGGCTTCTTGTGGTGGCGAGGATGTCGATGCCATTGCCGGGAACATGCACTTAGGGGTGGCAAAAGGCGGGGAGTCGTTTCTGCCCTATGGTGAAACGGAGGACATGCCGGCCCTTCCAGGGGAAGTTTGTTATTTGGACGATAAGGGAGCGGTTTGTCGCTGCTTTAATTGGCGGGAATCACAACGGACGGAACTAACGGAAGCCACTCGCAATCCGATATTGGTGATTGAATCGATTAATAAGGAGCAAGCTGAGCGATCCGATGCCGCCATGGCGGAATTGCAGCAGTTGTGTGAAAATTTCTTCAACGTGAAGGGAACGGTTCAGAAAGTTTCTGGAGCACAACGGGAAGTTCAAATTGATTAAGTGCCAATAATCCCATGGAAATCGATATTCTCAGCGAGTTGATTTAAAAATAGAAGCCAACCAACCAGACATTCCAAATTAAAATGTCTGGCTGATTGGCTTCTTTTGGTTAAAATGGTTTTCGATCGGGATTTAAGTCTAGATCATATTCAAAATATCAATGAGAGCTGTAGCCTCCATTAATTTCAATCAGAAATCATGAGCTTTGCCATCAGCGACAACAATCAGTTTCTATCCGTCCTGATGTTTCAAAATTCCCGTTCCGACTAATAGTAGTTCCATTGTGGTTGGCCCAACGAAAGTAAACCCTCGTTTTTTCATGTCTTTAGCAACGGTGGCGCCTAACCCGTGGGAGTCGCGGCCCAACGATCCTTCAACGATATTTTTCGTTGGCTTAAAGGACCATAAATAATCGGCTAAATCTTTAAATTCTGGAGAGAGATTGAGCGTTGCCCGGGCATTTTGGACAACTACTCTAATTCTTCTGGGATTTCGAATCATTTTAGGGTCTTCTTCGAGGGCCTCTAAATCCATTTCGGTAAAATTCGCAATTTGGTTGACGTCGAAATGCTTAAATACCTTTTCAAAAACTGGAATCTTACTTGCGGCGACCCGCCAATTCAATCCAGGTTGAAAGACATTAACCGTTAACATTTCGAACATAATCCGCGGATCATGGACCTCAGTTCCAAAAAGCTGATGATAAATTTGGACGCCACTTTGACTTTCTGCCATTTATCTCACCTCATATCAGTTGATTTTCTATCTTAATTATAATTTCAGATTATCACTTAATTCGCTGAAGGGTCAAAAAAACGCCTCGCCAACTTAATTGGTTGAGACGTTAATTGTCGTTCAGGTGACTATTTGCTGTACTTATCAGCAATATTATAAGTGACTTTGCCGAGATTTACCTTGAGAAGGGTCTGTTTAGCGTCACCCTTGACCTTCTTGGTTTTTACCTTGATATCAGCGTATTTTTGATTAGCGTAAATGCCAGCGAAGGCCCGAGATCGGTCTTTTAATTTCCTGACCATTATATTCCATTTAGCAGGGTTGCCCCTTTTAAGCTGCTTAACTGCAGAACTGGTTTTGGAGATTTTGACGGTAATCCCTTTGTTTTTATCCACTTTAATACTGGGATCTTTGCCGTAAACTGTGTTGGGCCGGGCATCAAATAAGTACTGATTTAATTCCCGCTCAATTTTAGTGTGGCTGGGACCGTCATGGAGACTGCATGAACTCCCGACAGCAAGGACGACTAAAACGGCAGCGGTCAAACTAACGAACTTACCAAATGGCTTTTCATACCATTTAAGCAGGCGGCCAACCCGTTTATTAGATTCTTCATTTTCTTCAAGCCATGGCTGTTTGGCGCCACAGTATGGACAAAAGTTTGAGTATGCAGGGATTGTTTTCCCACACATGACACAGGATTTTGTCTTCTCATCAGACATGCTTGTTCCTCCAATATGACCCTTTGTTAATATACCAATTAATTATAGCAAAAAATAACCCCTGAAAATAGAATTCTAACAAGAAAAATGGTTTTACTGAAAGATTACCGGCGTTTTCCAGTTCAATTGACGATAAAAATGGCAAAATAGATGGTGCAGTGTTACTAGAGGATTAAATGGTCGTGATGCTTCTCAACGATCATTTTTTAGAGGGGTTGAATTTGAAAGTGACCTATACCCCCAAAGTTAAAGTAAAAACTTTAGCTTTGGAGGTATTTTTTATGACTAAGATTTCAAAAGAAACA
>NZ_JAUCAP010000082.1:0-10850 GCF_030361045.1 Lentilactobacillus sp. TOM.63 | reverse complement strand
CATTCGATTGTGTTATCTGAAGAATAACATGCTCGAATGCCTTTTTGAATACGTCCAATTATTTAGTGCTTACGTTTGAAAGTACTACTTCATTCTAATTTTGTGGGTAATCACTTCAGCAATTCCTAACAAGCTCATCAGGATTATTCCCATAGCAGTGATCAAAAGTTCTTGCTTTTCATTATCATTAGTTTGCGGCAATTTATTCAATGAATTTGTCGGTACACCTGTTGTGGGGCTCGGTGTCTGCCCATTAGCAGAAGTTGTCAGTGTTGGTCGCTTAGCAGTGACTTTGGCATGTTGCGTTGTCGTTGCTGTTGATTTATTTGGCACCTTCCGATCAGGAGTTTTTCTGGTCGTCTTAGGTACGTCTGAAGTTGGCTTCTTGGGCGTAGGCGTATCTGGAGTTACTGGTGTTGGCGTTACCGGTGTATCAGGCGTTACTGGTGTATTCGGAACATATTCATTTGTCAGCGTTGCCGCACCGTTGTTCACTGGTCGAGGCCCACTTGGATCAGCCTTATAACCATCGGGAACATTGTCTTCAACAACGGTGTAAACAATCGTGTTACCAGCTGAATCAGTCTCTGGCAAGTCGCCAAAGGATGCGATGTAGTTATTGAGGTTATCCAAGATCACCGTTTTACCAGTTGATTCCCCATTAGCATACAGGGTTGCCGTCACACTTGGCGTTGTCACGCCGTCAGAAACATTCTTCCAGACTTTTTTGACTGTAATTGTGGATTGTTTAGGAATAAAGGCGTTGATAAATGTGACCTTGCCGTCTTTAACCTCTTGCCGCATATTGGTCCGGGACTGATAGCCGGCAACGGGTGTTTCAACAACTTCGTACTTAATCGATTGACCATTTTCATCGGTCAACGGCAAATTATCGAATCGACTTAAGTAGCCGTTTGCCGATGTGAGCTTGCGGGTCTGATTAGTAGCTTTGCCATTTTCCCACAATGTCACAACGACATCCGGCAACTGAGTCCCTTTAGGAACACCCTCCCATACTTTGTTCACCGTGACAGAGGTTTTGTGCGGAATAAAGTCGTTGGTTAAAGTAACTTTGCCGTTCACAACGTTCTGTAGCCCACTTGTTTTGGGGAGATAACCTGTTGGAACAGCCGTTTCAGCGACGGTATACTTAATTGTATTACCATTACCATCGGTTTCTGGTAAATCAGGGAATGGCGCAGACCAGTTGTTACTAGCATTTAAAGTAACCATCTTGCCAGTGGATACTTTATTGGCATATAACGTTGCCGTAATCTGATCAGGTAACGTGGTCCCTGATGGTACACCTTTCCATTGCTTTTTGACTGTAATGGATGTCGTCTTAGGAATATAAGCATTAGTTAACGTAACCACATTATTTTTAACGGACTGTTGCCCTGGGGTTTTCGATTCATAAGTGTCTTTGTCAAGCGTATTGGTATCCTCTGCTACCGTGTAGGTAATGTCTTTACCATCACTGCCCTGCTTGGGTAAACCAGAAACTTCGGCTGTATAATTATGTGCTTGATCCAAAGTGACCGTTTTGACTGGGTTCTTAGTATCACCGTTTTTGTATACATAAGCCGTCACACTGGGTGGCGTTACTCCATCAGGAACCCCTCGCCAAACTTTGTTAATTTTAATTGAAGTGGTTGCCGGTGGCGTTGGCGAGTTATATGTGTTCACAAGGGTTGCAGTTTGGGTCGTAGAATCAACCGTTCCGCCAGTCTCTTTAAATGAATCTGGCACCTTCACCTCTTTAACCGAGTAAGTAATCGCCTTGCCGGCCCCATCGTCTTTACTTAAAGCATCAAATGTGCCAGACCACGTAGGACTACTTAAAGTAACCGTCTTGCCAGTTGCTTGTGGTTCTTTGTCAGTTGATGTCTGCCGATATAATTCAACCTGAATTGCTGGCTCATTCACACCTGCAGGAACATCGTTCCATTGCTTCTTAACACCGACACTATAGGTGCTACCATTGCCATTTCCGCCAGCACCAAGGGTAACTAGGGCGTTGGCGGTTCCAGTATCAACAACATCAATGTTACCTTTGGTTCCGCCGCCGCTTCCTGTATCATAACCAGAAACTGTCATTTGATTATTAAGGCCAATATGGGCACCAGCTTTTGTATAATCAGATTCCGGGTTAATTTTGGTCAAGTAAAAAACGTTCACCGTTTTAGTTAGCGTCCCGTTCCACTTGATTGTAAACGAGGTTGGCGCGGTGGCATTTGGAAGATAATTGACAGTGTAGTCACCCACTGGGACTGGTGTGTTTTTCCCATCGTCCCATTGAACAAGTAATGTTCCAGGAACCATTGTCTGACTGTCAGGATTTTGAATATTGTCCGTTATGACAGCGGTATTGAGTGATCGATTGTTGGGATTGATTTTACCGTCCCACTCAACATATTGATAACGACCGTTCCCATCAAGCGGATACGTTTTGCCATTACTATAATCACCCTTAAAGGCCCAGCCGTTCTTGGTAATGTAATCACCACCAGCTGTGCCACCACCATTCGCACTTCCGGAGACACTAAACGTGATGGTACCGCCCATATCATTATTTTTGGTTGAATAGTAATTTGTAAACGTGATAGTTGCAGATGAATCCCCTGCCTTTGCAGTGACATGACCAACCACTGTCTTGTCGTCAGGGGCCAAGATATCAAACGGCGTATCGTACCTAAAATGAGTGCCTTTCGGCAAGCTTAAAGTAGCAGTATCCCCCGTCTTCACCTGCGTGTCTGGCGCAATCTTATAGTTATATGTAAGCTGATAATCGGTACTCTGATCCCATTTACTAACATCGGTCTGATTGATCGGATTTCCATTATACAGCGCATCTCCGGACCCAATTCCAGAAATACTTGACGTAATATCCGCCGCTTTAGCTGGTTGTGATGAAAAAACGATCCCCACCAAAACCAGAATTGAAAAACATACGAAACTAAACCATTTTAAAAAAAATCCACCTGAGATTGCTTGACACAATTCCTCATGAATAGAACCTCTTTCATTAAATTTGTACCTTCATACTTTTTATACCACTTATACATCGTTATTACAATTGCTTAGCACTACCATTGTTATATTTATAATGAGGGAGTATTCATTTATTCGATTAGATTGATGACAATCTAAAAAGTCCCCGGGCATTCCGAGAACTTCATATCAATCTAATAATAATTTATATAGATTAACGCTTTCGGTGATATAACCACCGGGGGTCTAAACTGCTGACGATGTTTACTAATCTTGGATTTTTTCAAGAATTCGGTCTTCATCATACAATTTGAGAATCAAAAACATCACCGCATAAATCACCAGTGGCAGCCAAACATAATTCAAATTGATCATTAACAATGTCTCGGCATTTTGTGGTCGATTGGCCACATAGCCGGACAAATGAAACAGCCCAGCAGTGATTAGGCCGCCAAGTCCCAAGCCTAAATTGACGCCAAAATCATCTGTCGAAGCCAAAATTCCTTCTGCTTGAATCCCTAAACTCACTCCGTAGCGAATCGTATCAGCAATCATGATGGAAACTAGGCCAATAATAATGCCATTCCCAATTGAATTAATAAAGACGCCGGCAAACAGGATGCCCATTACTTTTGTGTAAACCCCGATGGCAATCACAAGTTGTCCAGCTAATGCAACTAAGATTCCTTGCAGCATCGTAGTCTTTTTGCTTCTCACATTTGTCAGTCGAAGAATAAGCAGCACTCCAAGCAGTGAAGTCAATGTAAAACCATTCGCCAAAGGAACCAAGCCAACGGTACCGACTGTATACTTAAAGTAATAGATGGTCGTTTGATTTTTGATAGCCGTTACCAGCCAGTACAGGAAAATAACGATCGAAATCACGATCCAGGGCTGATTATGCCGCAACATTGATAACACCGCTTTGAATGGCTGGTGCGCAATTTCAGAATTGGCAAATCGTTCGCGAACGTGGACAAAGGTATTGATAATTAACAGCAACGAAATCACACCAAATAACATGATCGTCCCTAAGAACCCACGCTGCTGACTTCCGTGGCCAAATAATGCCACCAGTGGCAACGTAAATACCGCAACCACGATTTGGATCGAGCTGCCGAAGAACTGACGAATCACCCCTAACAATGTTAATTCCCGGGGATTTTGAGACATCGTTGGTAGAATTGACGTAATCGGTAAATTAACCGCTGTGTAAAGAAACCCTAGCCCAAGGTAAGTAACGTATGCCCAAGCAACCTTTCCTGGATAAGAAAAGTGAGGGGTCACAAACGTCAAAACGGCAAAAATGACATACGGCACTGAATACCATAGGAAAAACGGCCGGCTCTTACCAAACCGGGAGTGGGTGTGATCGATCATCACGCCAATAATAAAGCTCTCAGCAACATCGGCCACTCTGGCAACCATGAACAGGATTGCCGCATCGCTTGCCGACAACCCATAAACGTCCGTGTAGAAAAAGAGTAAATAAGTCGTCATCATCTGAAATATTAAATTATCGGCAGCATCGCTGAGACCATAGCTGATGCGTTCCGGCCAGCGAGTAGACCATGTTGTAGTAGCCTTCAATAAACCGACCCTCTTTCGTAACTAGATTGTACACAATTTTGTTGTTAAGAACAAATATATTTTGGAAAGATCCCTTTGCGAGTTGATTGCAATTCATTAATATGGAAATTACAAATAATCCTAAATTCGAGAGCTAATAGTAGTTCGAATTCAGGATTATTTGTAGTTTGGTTTTAAATTAGGTAGCAAAACTCGCAAGTTATCAATGATGGTTTAGTTATAAACGCCATTAGTGATATTTTGAGATCAGGGTATTTCAATGGCTAGGCACTCTAGCCGAAACGTGCTCCCCCAGGCAGAAGCTTGCGCATAAATCCCTTCAACAAAAATCCAAAAACCGGCGATTTCTGTTGAAGAGACTTATACTCCAGCTTCTAGCCGCCTGGTTCCGCACTCTAAAACTTAAACTGATCCACCACCTCAAACGTCACATTTTCATTAGCCTTTAAAAGCTTTGCCACCGGACACTGATCCAATGCTTCAGCGACCATTTGTTGGGCCTGCGCATTATCCAAATCATGAAACAAAATTTGGCAGCGAACGATAAACTTATATCCCTTGGTATCCTTCACAATATCAACCGCCGTATGAATAATACTATCAGGCTTAATATTATGTTGGCGCTCGACAATGCCAATCGTTGCGTTAAAACAGGTACTCAACGCAAACCCGATGAATTGTTCCGGGTTGGTGCCGGGGCTATCCATCAGTGAACTGCTGACGCCAAGCGCAAGGCCTTCATTTCCCCGAACGTAACTTTGGCCCGTTAGACCGTGTTCGTTAACAACTTCTGTATGATAAAGTGATCCGCCTACAGCCATAGATAATTCCTCCCATAATGAAATCTCATATTCCTTTAAACACCCTCATCATATGTGATTTAAATTAGTAAGTCCATCAAATAGCGTTGGCAGATAACCGGTAATGACCCACAAGTTGTTCCCCCACACCATCCACTTTTTTTGATACAATGGGACACGGTGCTCAAAATCAGATTAAGGAGGTCCATCAGATGACCAACAAAGAAATGAGTTTCCGGTGGCTGGTTACCGGGGCCCTATTTAGCAGTATCGGGATGAGTTTTGTCTGGCCGTTAACCAGTGTATACTTGCATAATCGGCTTGGTGTGTCCTTAACCATGATTGGGGTTGTTTTACTTTTTAACTCCCTTGCCAGCGTCCTTGGCAGTTATCTTGGCGGTTACTTATACGATCGAAAGAATCCCTATCATCTTTTGGTGGGTGGCGTGATTGCTTCCACAATTACCCTCATCATCTTGGTATTTTTCCATGGCTGGCCGATGTTTGGAATCGTCCTCTTCTTTAATGGCCTTTCGGCTGGTTGGAATTTAGCGGTTGTCAATTCGATTGGAACCAGTATCAAGTCAAAGGACAGCCGTTACGTTTTTAACATGCTGTATTTCGTCCAAAACTTGGGAATTGTCGTTGGGACTTCCTTAGTTGGCTTTATTTATAGTATCAGCGTCACCCTGATGTTCGTGGTGGCAAGTGTTCTTTTCCTCGTTTTCCTGACCATCGTGATTACCAAATACAAGCCGGCAGCCAACGAATCCCGTAAGAAAGTTTCTGACACTGAAAAGACTTCTTGGAATACCAAGCATCTTCCCAAGACAAATGCGACTATTCTGACAACTTTCTTTCTGTCATTATTTATTATTTGGATTATGTACCAACAGTGGGTTTCCAACTTATCCGTCTACATGACCGGCTTGGGCATACCACTGCGCAACTACAGTTTTCTCTGGACAATCAATGCCGGCTTAATCGTTGTCAGCCAAATTATCATTAACTGGATTGCCAGGTATCATGAAAATTTGATTATGCAAATTTTCTTTGGCTTTTCAATGTTTGCGGTTTCTTTTATTACCCTGATTTTTGCTAAAACTTATCCAATGTTTGTCCTGGCAATGATCATTTTAACCATTGGTGAAGCCACCGCGTTGCCGACCATTCCGGCGCTGGTTAACGTCTTAACGCCAATCGAAGCCAAGGGGCGCTATCAAGGGCTGATTCAATCGTACGCTTCAGCTGGGCGCGCCATTGGACCATTATTTGGCGGCATGATTATTGAACTATCCTCTTTTACCGCGCTGTTTGTTATTGCCACAATTGCTGTTTTACTGGTTTTAACAACGACTGCCGTGATGTGGAAAACCCTCCACGGGAGCCTAACTCGTTATCGGACTTAATGCCTTCACTGAGTGGATCAATTACAAATCACCATCCAGTTCGACCCGGATGGTGGTTTTTTACTTGTCCAATTTATTAGTGAGCTTAAACAACCGCCAATACAACCAATAATTTAGCAAGCCAATCAGGGCCAACATCACAAAGGCCATCTGGGTGCCCCTGGCGACGTTTTGAGGCATTGATAAACCAGCTGAGTTAAAAGCCGTCATGAACACCGCCATCACGGTTGTCCCAATTGAGCCGGCAATTTGCTGACCCGTACCATACAGGGCATTTGCATCATTTTGTTCCTGCTGGCTGAGATTTTTTAAGCCGTAAGTCATTGTATTGCCAAAGGCCATGGCTCGGCCGCCGGCGTATATCGCATAGAAGATGGTCACCCACAAGACTGACATTTGGCGGGCAAAAATCGCGAAGCACCCCATCATGACAAAATAGAACGTATTTCCCAAATAAAGAGGTAATTTGCCGCCATAGCGATCCAACATAATGCCATAAAATGGTTGGCCTGCTGCATTCAACACGCTACCGGGGAATAAAATCAAGCCACCAAGAAAGGCCGCGGCGCCATTGACCATTTGAACATAACTTGGCAACATAAAGTTAATTCCCAAATTTGAAAATTGAAGTAACACATATGGTAGAAAGCTGTAGATGAAGGCGGGCTGCTTAAAGACCGTCAACCTAAATAACGCTTTATGACTATGTTTTGACCGCCAGATAAACAACGCCGACATCACGACGGTCACAAAGATATCTGCAGTGAAATGCCAGATGCCATTTGGCAGTGTCAGCGCGTTCATCCCCACTAGCAACATAATCATCGCGACTGATAAAAAGCCAAATCGCAGCCAATCAAACGGATACTTTTCGGTTGGGCTATACTGCTCGATGACAATCATTCCCAGAATCAAGAAAACAACTGCAAACGGTAAGGTCCCCCAGAAAATCATCCGCCAATCAGCCAGTGACACAACCGCCCCGCCAAATGTGGGTCCAAGGGCAGGCGCCACAATCAGGATCAAGTTGGCAAATCCCATGTAGGTCCCCAGCTTGTTTCGAGGCACAAGTTCTAAAATAATGTTATTCATCAATGGCGCAGAAATGCCGACACAGCCAGCTTGAACCAGGCGCCCAGCCAATAGTAGCCAATAAGTTGGGGCCAGCGCACACGTGACGTCGCCAATCATAAAGAGTAAGACCGCACAGCCAAATAATTGCTTGTTTTTAAAACGCCGTTTGAGAAATGCAGAAACCAACATCAACAACGCCACCGTGAGCAGGTAACCGGTCGTCACCCACTGAACCGTGCTGAGGGAAACGTGGAATTGTTTCATCAAGGTTGGAAAAGTCACGTTCATTGAAGTTTCAATCAGAATGCCGAGAAAAGTCATTGCGGCAATGGCTGAGATAGCAAGGAGTGGATGGTTCGTTTTCTGACTGACGGTTTCTTTCGGCAAAGTTGGCACGGTAATTCCTCTTTTCTGAAACATTTATTTGCTAATAAAATTATGTTACCATTTCACAAATTATGACGCTAGCTAGGGATTTCTTGGCCTCGTTGCAAAAACGCGCGAAAAACAACTGACGCTTAATATATAAGGAGACCCCCAATTAAAGCCAAAACTGGCCGTGTTTTCTTGGCCTCGTTGCAAAAACGCGCGAAAAGTCGCTGACGCTTAACATATAAGGGGACCCCCAGTTAAAGCCAAAACCAGGCTTTAACTGGGGGTCCCCTTATATGAACGCGTCAAACCGCTACTTTTCGCGCTCTATGCACTTATCCGACTATGTCTCATTCCATATCCAAAGTAAAGAATAAGGCCAAACACGAACCAAATTCCTGATGCAATCCAGGTTTCTGCTTGCAATTGTGACAGCATCACCATACATAGCAAGCCAGAAACTATCGGCAACACTGGATACCATGGAACCTGATATCCGTGGTGGTTTTGAATTTCTTTATTATTTCTCAATGGGATAATCCCAAATGACACGAAGAGAAAGGCAATCAATGTGCCAATATTAACCAAGTTGGTCAATTGATCCAGCGGAACAAAGCCACCCATAAAAGCAATCACAATCGTAATCGTTATCAGGCTGTTTCTTGGACTGCCCTTTTTATCCAACTTACCAAGAAGCTTTGGCAGCAACCCATCTCGGCCAATTGAATAAATCAATCTCGAAGAACTATAAGTCATTGTGACCATCATGGTAAACATTCCAGCTAATGCGCCTAGCGAAATGATACCAGCGACCCAATTCAGCTTCACAAATTGTAAGGCAAAGGCAACCGGATCTGCGACGTCCAGCTTGGTGTACGAAACCATTCCCGTTAAGACGATCGAAACGCCCACCTACAAAATAGTTGCAACAATCAGCGTCCCAATAATTCCGATCGGCATATTGCGCTTAGGATTCTTAACTTCGGCAGCTGAACTCGAAACCGCATCAAAGCCCAAATAGGCAAAGAATACCGCAGCAGCGCCACCCAAAACTCCGCCGTGGCTGCCACCCATCCAACCGTAGGGTAAGAATGGATGCCAGTTAGTTGGTTTTACATAGAAGGCGCCCACAAGAATAAATAGCAAAATAATCCCAATTTTGACAACAACAATTAAATTGTACAATCGAACTGACGAGCGCATCCCATGATTTAACATCCAGGAAATCAAAATAACAATAATAATTGCAATCACATTACCATAGGTTCCCTGACTCGGTACGAACGGACCAGAAATGGCCTTTGGGAAACCAATATGGAAGCCGGCTAAGAACGATTGAAAGTAAGCGCCCCACGCACTAGAAACCGCCGCAACAGCCAGAACGTACTCCAAAATCAATGCCCAGCCCAATATCCAGCCGATGATCTCGCCGAACACCAGGTTTCCATAAGAATAGGCACTTCCGGCAACCGGTAACGCTGAGGCAAATTCGGCATAGCACATGGCTGAAGTTGAACACACAATGGCCGCCACAATGAATGAAAGAATAATTCCCGGGCCAGCTTTGGTAGCAGCAACAGTTCCTGGCAGAATAAAGATACCAGTACCAATCACCGCCCCAATCCCTAGGGCAATCAGATCAAAAGCTGACATCGTTTTAATAAATTTTTTGTCAGTTTCAAGGTAACGATCCAATTTCTCCCGTTTAAAAATTCGTGAACCTAATGACATAATCTGTAACCTCCAGATGGAAAATTAACTCCTGATTAGAATTATTAGTCTATTTTAACTTTTCCTCATCATAAAAGTCAATTAGCTCACAACCTTGGAAACGATTACAGACAAACAAAGACGTTATCTGCAAATTTCTAAGAAAAATATTGTATCCTTGTGATGTAAAGTATGTGAAAGGAGTGTGACCTGATGCCTAAAAATCGACTTGAAGCGTTTACCGATGCAATCATCCCAATTATCATGACTGTCTTGGTTTTGGAACTTGGCGAACCAAAGACCTATTCGTGGAATGGGCTGTGGAATATGCACGAAGAATTACTCGCCTACGCAATTTCATTCTTTCTGCTGGCAATTGTTTGGGGCAATCACCATCATATGTTCCAGGTGGTCGAGAAAATTGACGGTTTGGTGATTTGGGCGAACACCAGCTTGATGTTCTTCCTATCATTTGTGCCATTTGCCACCGCAATTGTGAATGATGACCCCCACAGTCTGTTTGGTTCTCAGTTATACACGCTATTATTTATCTTCATTAATTTGGCATGGAACTTCTTGCGAGTGAGCCTATTGAGAGCGAACCACGACAGCCAGCTGCTGGTGGATACCTTAAAACATGAACCCAAGAGCTTAATCACCTTAGCCGCGTTCGTGGCCGTTTTCTGCCTGACTTACTTCTGGCACGAATTTGGGATGATCGGCACATTCCTGGTGATGATGCTTTGGATGATGCCTTATCAAAGTATCGAAAAAGCCATGCGTCGTTTATGATGTGAAGGAGTAAAAGGCATTCACAAATGATCTTTGAGGTTCTACAATATCTGTTGTTGGTAATAGATTTTATCTATTACTGATGACAGATTTTTTGTTTCTCGTTAGAATA
>NZ_JAUCAP010000081.1:0-10884 GCF_030361045.1 Lentilactobacillus sp. TOM.63 | reverse complement strand
AAGGCATTCGATTGTGTTATCTGAAGAATAACATGCTCGAATGCCTTTTTGAATACGTCCAATTATTTAGTGCTTACAAATAACTGGTCAAGAATCGTTAGTGATATTCGCCAATCTGTTACTAAATTGTGAAAAGTCAGCACTCACACGATAAGAACAGCCTCCCCAAAATCCAAATCAGGATTTTAGGGAGGCTGTTCTTATCTTTTAACCGATACTTTTCGTCACTTTGATTAAGTGCATTTGCTTCAGCAATAACCGGAACAGCAACCTTTTCAAAGATCCCCGGCCATAATTCCGACGCAACTGATGCTCTATCAGGACTGCTCCTCCAGGCAAAAACTTCCTCATAAGCACCTTATCCAAAAATCCAAGCCCAGGATTTCTGGATAAGGAGACTTATGATCCAGTTTCTAACCGCCTGGATCCGCACACTCTCTACAGTGAAATCAAATCCTTCACACTAAAGTTCAGGTTAATCTGATAATCCGCCTCACTTGGGCGGTTAAACTTAACAATTACTCTCCGATTTTCACCGTTAAAGAACCAACCTTGACTGGCTTGCTCAAATTTCTCAAAATTCAAGAACTGTTCAACTTCACTGTTGCCAATCGAAACCTGAGCGGGAGCAATTTGTGGACATAGTACTTCCAGCTTGAACTGCTTAACCTTTGATGCATATTGGCCTTCATTATGGACATCAATAACAACGCCCGCTTCTGAACTGGCAACATGATAATTCGTTGTCAAATAATCACCCTGTTGATAATCATTGGTCTTACCGTCATCTTCGTAAAGGGTAAATGAACTCTCAACGGACGGCTCAACTAACAAATTAAGATTATCAATAACTTGGTTATGAATGTTCAACAATCCCGGTGCCGTTGGAATAATGCCACCAGCCCGCAGGAACATTGGAATACTATGCAGGTCAACTGACACTTGGATCGTTTGGCCACCATCATAATAATGACCATCAGCTAAATCAACCCATTTCGCCCCTTTTGGCAAGTACACTGGCTTGACCGTTTGACCTTTGTCTAATACGTTGGCAACCAACAACGATGGTCCCAACATAAACTCAAAACTTTCTTCCAGTACCTTCGGATCATCTTGGAACTCGTAAACCAGTGGCCGCATAATTGGCGATCCTTTGGTCGATGCTTCGAACAGTAATGAGTAGAAGTACGGCACTAAGCGATACCGTAAGCGAATGGCATCGCGGATATATGAAGTATATTTTGGATACATCCACGGTTCCGTGACCGTGTTATCGTCATTGGAAGAATGAATCGAGAATCGCGGTTGAAAGATGCCATTTTGAACCCACCGCACAAATAGTTCTGGTTCGGGAGCTGGGCCGTCAAAACCGCCGATGTCACATCCCTGGTTGGCAACGCCAGAAAGACCCATCCCTAAAATAGTTGGAACATTATACTTCACGTTGGTCCAAGACGTCCGGTTGTCACCTGCCCAGGTCTGAGCATAGCGCTGGATGCCGGCAAAGCCCGCTCGGTTGATAAGATATGGGCGGACATTTGGATTATAGTCATGAATTGCCTTCTTGGCAGATTTAGCCATCATTGTCGGCATAATTGGCTTGAGGCTTGCAATTGGCTTGCCTAAGCCATCGGCCGCCGCCTGCGCCTGACCATCATTGATTTCATACTCATTATTATCGTTCCAAATTGAGGTGATTCCCTTAGACAACAATGCCTTGGTCATAAATTTGTTCCAAGTATTCCGACCATCTTCACTGGTGAAATCGATGAAGTGGGCATCGCCACCCCAGTATTGATCGACCTCATAGCCCTTTTTATCTGGGGTCTTGATAAAGGCATTGCCAGCTTCAAAGTCCTTCATAAATGGATGAGTTAGTAACATCCCCGGCTTGATATTCGGGGCCAATAGCACCCCGCGTTTTTTCAATTCCGCAATAAAGTTGTCCGGATCCGGGAAACGTTTCTTATTCCAATTAAAGACGTAACGCTTGCCATCGTCACCGGAAGTATAGCCTGATGACAGGAAGAAGCCGTCACAAGGAATCCCGTTCTTCTTGCAGGTATCCACAAAGTCCAAAATTGCTTGGTCGGCGTTATGATCCAATTCGGTATAATACATCGTCGAACCCATATAGCCTAGAGAAGCTAATGGCATCAAAGCACTCTTGCCAGTCAAATCGGTATAGTGTTCGACCACGTCCTTAATTGTTGGGCCGCCAATGAAGAAGAGGTCAACATCGCCACCATCACACTCAAAATAACTGAATCGTTTCCAGTAATTACTGTGCTCGCTGTCCATGTCAAAGACCGAATCGTAGGAATTATTGTAGAACATCCCAGTTGCGGTGTTCAGCGTAGAATCCAGATTGATATAAAACGGAATCATCTTATAAAGCGGATCGGATTTAGCAGCATTCCAGCCAAGCGAATCAGTATTATGCATTCGCATCCGTCGTTTAAACTTGTTCAATTCACCAGACTTTTCGCCAAAACCATAGAAGAAGTTGTGATCCCCCATTTTGGTGTAATGATACGAACGGCCATTGTCATCCTGCATAAAGGAGCGTTTAGGCAAATCTTCATGAAGCACCGTGCCTGTCTTATCCGTTATCTTAAATTCAAACGGATCTTTGCGGATGTGTAAGTCATACTTGGGACCGTTAATCAGGTATTCATCGCCTTGATCTACTGGGGTAATTCCTAGCGGTGAAACCTTATGGCGTTCATCTTTAAACAGATCATCCAGTTGATCATCCCAGGCCGTTTTGACCAAGGCGTATGATTCTTCGGGATCAAACTGATCTTTGAAAGTTCCGCGAATTCGAATGATATTTTCATCTAACAGGTAAATTTGAAATTGAGCCCCATCGGTTTTCACCAATAAGTGGTTACCCTCTGGGATGACTGACAATAATTTTCGACTGACTTTCATGCATAATCCTCCAATTTATAAATGATTCTGTTATTTTTTATAGCCAAAATTAGGAATTGAATTCCAACGTTTGCTTAAATACCGAACGACTGATTTCGGTTCGCGAGAGCGGGTGAAGACGCCCTTCTTGTTCCCTTGGACCCGCTGAATCCCATACTTGGTTTGGAAATCGGCAAAGTTCCATAATTGTTCGCCCACAAAATTAGGAATCTCATCAAAGACTTTACTATTCATACGGTAGTAATCTTCTTGGAACTCTTCCGACCACGGCTCATCATAGGCGCTATGCAGCCCAGGGATCGTATCGGCACCATATTCAGTGTACATAATTGGCTTATCCGGATACTTAGCCTGCCACTGCTTTAATTCATCCCTGGTTTTCTTTTCAGAAATCGCCAGATCACCCGTGTCAAGATACCAGCCATAATAACGATTCAGGCAAATGACGTCCGGCAGGTCACTGCTTTTATCTGATTCAGGGTTGGACCAAACCAGGTCAATATAGGTCAAGGGCCGTTTTTGTGGATCGAGCTGCCGAGCTAACTTAAAGAGTGGCTCGAAGTATTCATGAGCGCCCTTGGAATAATTGGCCGCTTCATTGGCAATTGACCACATTACCACACAGGCGTGGTTCTTATCTCGATCAATAATTTCATGGATGGCCTGGCGATGGGCTTCACCGGTCTTTAAATCTTTCCAGGTATCATCTTGATAGCCCGGCTTAGAAATTTCACTGTTGTCAAAGGTAAATGACACCATCAATCCAACCGCAGGGGTTTCGTCGATAACCACAATCCCCTCACGATCACACAAGCGCATCATTTCATCAGAATAAGGATAGTGAGATGTTCTGAATGAATTAGCCCCCATCTTCTTCATGAGATTCAGGTCAAGGACATTATAAGCTTCGTTCAACCCTTTACCATTACGTAAGTATCTTCATGTTTGCCGAAGCCTTTGAAATAAAATGGCTGGCCGTTGATGAGAAATTTGCCCTGCTTAACTTCAACCGTCCGAACACCAAAGGGTTCTTCATAGACATCAACCACTTTGCCATTGATAAGGCCTTCAACCTTGGCGGTATAAAGATAGGCCTTAAGTGGCTGCCACAAATGAATATTTTTAATCGGCAGCTGTTCAGATAATCCCTGGGCCTCGGCAACTTGATTCCCATCTTCGTCAAGAACAGTGGCTCTGATTTCGTCAAACTGCTCGCCACCTGTTTGCACCGTCAAATGAACATTGGCTGAATTATTTGCCAAGTCAACCGCTGGTGCCACTACCAGATCATCAATATGAGCTTGGGGAGTTGAATAAATCTTTATTGGTCGATTTAAACCGGCATAATTAAAGAAATCAAAGTTTTCATCAACCTTACGGATAATGTGACCACCCGCATCCTTGGTTTCACTGTAATTACCCACCGGAATTGTTGAATAATCCAAAATATTACTCAATTTAACCGTTAGTAAGTTGTTTTCATCTTTAAGATAATCATTGATTTCAACTTCAAATGGGGTAAAACCACCCTTATGATGCGTAACTTCTTTCCCATTTATATATACCCACGCCTCATGCGTCGCAGACCCAAACCTTAGAACTAGTCGTTGACTTCTCAATGAATTGGCGACTGTAAATTGGCGCTGATACCAAAAGTACCCGGTATGATTTCTAATCTTAGCTTCAGCCGTTTGATCATTAAATGATGCCGGCACCGCCATCACATCATCCGTTGGCAATGATTTGCCAGGATCAATTGGCGTTGTTTCCGGATCGATCATGAATTTCCAAACTCCGTTTAAATCAATCACCGTTCGACTCATCGTATTAATTGGATATAACATACTGCTTATCTCCTTACTTATACTTACAAGAGCGACCATAACCATCATCAAACTAATACATCAGTATTGGTACCTCTCAAAATATAGCACATTCAGATAGCGCTTTCAATCATTGTCGAATCTGTTTGCCCAAATTTTTCTGTTTATTGAACAACAGCCCGAGGTAATTAGAGTTGCAGTTGGCGTTTTACCATCAGAATGCCGGAAGAATGGTCGGGGCAACTGCTGCTTAGTCCCCTTTAGGAGCAAACGCGCTCAAAGAAGCAGCCGCTTAATATATAAAGGACGCCATCAAAATCCAAGACCAGGATTTTAATGGCGTCCTTTATATAACCGCGTCTAACCGCTTCTTTTCGCGCTCTTTACTTCTTCATATCCATCGCATGGCCACCGAATCCGTGACGCAATGCTGATACGACTTTTCCTGTAAATGTATCTTTTTCTTCTGAACGTTGACGAGCATAAAGTGAATCAGTAATAACTGGGACTGGAATGCCTTGCTTTAAGGCTTCCTGGACCGTCCACTTACCTTCACCTGATGAGAACATCTTGCCAGTAATCTGATCCAAATTAGCATCATTGGCAAATGCTTCTTGAGCCAATTCCATGAGCCAGCCACGGATCACTGAACCATTGACCCAAACTTTGGCAACGGCTTCGTTATCATAATCGTATGGGCTGTGGTCCAAAACATCATAGCCCTCACCAATTGCTTCCATCATGCCGTACTCAATTCCGTTGTGAACCATCTTCAAATAATGGCCAGAACCTGGCTTACCAGTATATAGATAACCGTCTTTAAGTGAGATATCTTCGAAGAGCGGCTTCAAATGTTCAAATTTTTCAGCACTTGGCCCACCAATCATAAAGTTGCCGCCATTCAAGGCACCGTTCTTACCGCCAGAAGTTCCGCAGTCAAAGAAGTTGATTCCTTTTTCTTCAGCAATTTTATTATGTCTGATTGAGTCTTCGTAGTATGAATTACCACCATCGATCAAATAGTCGCCGGTTGACAGAAAACCAACCAGTTCATTCACAGTCGAGTCGGTTGGCTTGCCTGCAGGTACCATGATCCAAACAGTGCGAGGGGCACTTAATTTGTTAACAAGATCTTCATTACTTGAAGCCGGGGTTGCCCCAGCCTCCTGAGCTAACTTAACATTATCCGGATTCAAATCAAATGCAACCACTTCATTACCGTTACGAATTATGTTCTTAACCAAGTTAAGACCCATTTTTCCAAGACCAATCATACCGATTTGCATAAGCAATCATACCTCTTTCATCTAATATACTAGTTAACTGCTAACTCTTACAGGAACATTATATTATCTGAAAAGAATTTTCGCAAGACATTTGTATCAAGTTTTTCGGTTAATTTACTGAGCAAGTTTAAGCAAGAAAAAGATTGCGCTACCAACCCCTTAATATCAGCGCTGATAATTATTCGATCTTTTATTATCCAAGAAAATTACTTTCACAATATCTGAAAATGATTTACATTCACTGACGAATTCTTTTAAAAACTGCCGTACCAATCAATAAGACTACCCCAACAGTTGCCACGTCAATCCCTGCTAGCAAGCCTCTAATTTGGTAGTTGAACGCTACTCGATGCCTTCCTGGTGATAACTCAGCTCCGACAAACCCCGAAGCCACCCTCTTTACCGGCTGATTTTTACCGTCAACTTTGAGGTGCCACCCTTTATCATACGGAATACTCAACAGCAAAGTCCGTCGATTATTGAAAACAGTAATTGTCCCTTTGAAATGGCCACCATGCCAGTCTAGGCGATTGTTATCCTGCAACCGGAGTTCGTGGCGGTTCAACACCCGCACTGCCTGCTCAAATTTGACATTGTTTAACCCATCAAGGTGAGTAGCCGGATCCGGCAGCTCCTTGATCGAGTGGATGGTAATCGTGGAGATTTGGCCTTTTTCCAAGTTCCCCACCGGGATCATTTCAGTCCCTAAGCCACTATAGAGATTTGATAGTTTTCTTCCATTAATGTAAAAGGCCACGCCATGGAGTCGGACATGGGGCAAATACAAGTAGTGATCACCAGTCGTATTCGCTCTGAAGACCACTTTGTATTGATAAAAGTCTCGGAAGGTCTGCTGGCTGGTGCTCATAATCTGAGGGCGCTTGAAATACTGTTCTGAATTTCCCATTTCGGCTTGAACCAGCCGATTCTGATTGATGAATGGCTCATTCTTAACAAACTTTAACTGTTGCATTCGATTGCTGGTCATGAAGCCCAATCCGGCGACGTTTTTTTGCACCGACAGTGAATTTTCGTGCTTGCCAATGTAGTAGAAATACTTCAGGGCCAGTAGATGTTCGCTGACCGGGGTACTGCCGAACATATCAATCCGCCGGATATTACGACTTGAAAATCCTAAATTCTCCAAAACGTGGTGCGTGTGAAAGTTAAGTGTTGAACTATACGAACTCAACCCGTGATTTTTGAAAACGAATGAATCATTGTACCCACTATACGGGACCCTAAATAATTTTCTAAACGGTTGGTCAACGACTAGCAGCCGATAGAACTGGTGATTGGCTCGTTCCCGCTGCTCAATTTTGCCAATTAAGCGGCTGGACTTTGCGTACGTCCGTTCAAACTGATGCTGATTACCAAATGGTGCCCCGGATGTGGCAACCAAGAAATTAAGCATCAATTCGAAGGCCAGAGTAATCATAAGCACGTATTTGGCAGCCCGACGTTTGTTCGCTACGGAAAGGATTGCCAGCGTCGTCACAGCTAGAAACCCAATTGCCAAAAAATAAACAGCATTTCCAACCATTAATTGTGGAATTTTGAACGTGTACATCCCCATCTTCTGCTGGAAAATATTGGCAAAAATATAGCCAATCGTGATCGCAATTCCAACCCCAACGGCCGAAAATACTACCACCTTTTTTTCATGGAAGACCCCCTGCAGATAACCTTCATAAGCCACCATGATGAGAGCAAAGCTAAATAGAAACACCATCCGAAACGGGAAGCCTGCCGGTGGTTGCAACATGTGCCAAAACGTATTCAATGGCAGCAGCCACATGCCAAGAAAAATACTGCCGAGCAAGAGCCCGGATGCCTGCTTATTTCGCTTATCAACTCGCTTGGAAAAGAAGTACGCCACTCCGGCCACAATGAATAACGAACCAGTGAAGATACTGGGATTGTGGACAAGTCGGCCGGCAAAGTCATTCCCGCCAACCCCCAAGTTGACCGCGAAGCTGGGTCCAAATGTCCCCTTCAGTAGAAAATTAGCCGGCAAAATATCCTTCTTCCCAGTTGCCAACATCGCAATGATGGTTGGAATCAGGACAATAGCTGATAACATCCCCGAAATGAGTGAATACCACAAAAACTGAACACCTTTGCGCCAATGAAACTGAATGTGCTGGGCTAATGGAATCCGCTTCGGTTGGCTTTGCTTGGTTAAATAGATAAAGTAAATCACCGCAAAAATACAGATAATATAACCCATATAATAGTTGGTCAAAATAATGGCTGTAAGCCCGAAGACGTACAGACCGCCCTTATTTTGATGAAATAGCCGTTCCAATCCATAAATCATGATTGGCAGCCAAATCAGCGCGTCCAGCCACATTACATCAAAGAAATACATTGAAACAAATCCGCATAATCCATATGCTAGACCACCACAAATCCCCATGAAATCATAAGATCGATATTTATTGCCGAGGAAGATGCTCATTGAAATACTACTGAGAATCATCTTGATCCAAATAATCAGGTCAATGGCAATCGGCAACTGAGCCGGCTTAAACAGGACAATCATTAAATTCAAAGGACTCAGTAAATAGTAGGCATAAATGGGGACTAAGCTGTCACCAATTGAAATTAGAAATGAATAGCTGGAAAACGACAGATGTAACAGCTGGCGACGAAGTTCTGCAAAAAATTGCAAATACTGGGTGGAAAGGTCACTGATTAACAGATTTCGACCACCAAAAGGCGCCAGTTGGAGCACTAGAAATAGCATGCTCATCAATAAAGCCGGTGCAACAATTGCCCCAATAACATATAAAACTTTACGTGTGAAAAAATCCCTTCGTAACATTAAAATTCAACTTTCTATTCTTTATTTGAAGCGCTTAGATCGCTATGCTAGTCCACTTCCATCCAGATTTAGTATACATTTCCTGATCGACGGTTGCCGAATTGGTGCTCATTTTAACCAACAATTATAGAACTTTAACCAAATGTTACACTTCACCACCTTAACTTGTAACAAAAGGCGTTATTTTTGACATTTTAACCGTAATCTGGGTCTAATTCAGCCAAATGTGAAGAATATAACGCATTATTGCAATTAATTATAAGGATATCATTCCCATGAGCACGGCATTCACAGGGATTTTATGAAGCAATGAAATTTTCTTTAACCTTTATGAAACACTATTGAGATTGTTTGGTAGCATTCTTCCCCTATAATACTTCTTGTAGCTTTAAAGGAGGACTATTAAATGAATTCAACTTTTAAAAAAATAGCCGGCCTGTTTATGGGGGCAATGGCAGCATTTACGATTAGCACGAACGTATCTGCCAGCAAAACCAAAATTGCCGATGTCTCACAATACCAAGGAAACATTAATTGGCGTAAGGCATCTAAAGAATTAAAATTTGCAATCATCCGGGTTCAACATGGTGACACTGGGGATGCTGATTTCCGGATCGATACTAAAAAAGATATCAACGCGAATGGCGCATATAAATATAAAGTCCCATTTGGCCAATATGGTTACGCAGAATTCTCAAGCGTTGCCGATGCCAAAAAAGAAGCAAAGGACTTTTACAAGCGTTCCAGCTCCAAAACCAGATTTTACGTATTGGACAATGAACATCGCAAAGGAAAAGGTTCTGAACAAGCCTACGTCAATGCATGGTTAAGCACGATGCGCAAGTTGACTAACAAGCCGATTGTTTACTACTCATATCAAAATTATGTGAATGTTCATAAAATCAACTATTCCAAGTTTGACGGCTCTTGGATTGCCAATTACTCACAGAAGCCAAACGTCTCAACCGACCTTTGGCAATACACTTCAAAAGGTCGCCTGAGTGGTATTACCGGCAATGTTGATTTGAGCAAGATCGTTGATAGTCAGACGGTTAATTCATGGCTCAAGCAGTCATCCGCCGATCAGGCAAAACCAACTTACTTCACTTCTGTTCCATCAAGTAAGCAGGTCACAACGACCAGAAACATTTATCAATATAACGATGTTAATTTCAAATCGCGCGTTTCTAAATTAGCTGCTGGTCAAAAATTAACCGTTAAAACCGTAAGCAAATCGGATCACGGCGCTTATCGCTTTGAATTATCAAACGGCAATTACATTACTGCTAATAAAGCGTACGTTTCTAACTAAAGAATTTTAAAAAAGGGGAATATTATAATCGTGACACACAAAGCTATTAAATCAGTCTTAAAACCATTCTTATTGTTCGTTGCATTATTTGCCTTCGCTGTTGCTGCTTATTCGGCCGCAACCAGCGCCAGTGCAGATAGTACCGATCCTTCGTATTCAAAGGTTTATAACGAAGCTAAGAAGCATCTTGGTTCCCGTTATGTATACGGTGCCGTTGGTCCTACCCACTTTGATTGCTCAGGCTTCACCAAGTACGTTTACAAGAAGTCAATCCAGAAATCAATTCCGAGAACCGCTCAAGCCCAATATAACGGAACAAAGAAAGTTTCTAAGAAGAATATCCAAAAAGGCGATTTAGTATACTTTGGCGGTAGCAAGCACAGCATCTCACACGTTGGGATGTACATTGGTAACGGTCGAATGATCGATTCCCAAAACCGCGGTGTGATTACTGAAAATGTTTACTCACCTTGGTGGCACGTGGTTGGCTTCTCCCGCCCTGCTACTTTGAGTTATGATGATTAATAATTAAATAGTTGTACGCCAAAAGGCATCGACCACTTCAGATTGTGATCGATGCCTTTTTGATATCTCTTGAATCTGATTCTGCTTGGTTAGGTTTGAAAGTAAGCACTAAATAACTGGACGTCTACTTCGTAGACGTCTTTTTGAGTACCATAGAATTATTAATTAAGTATGAGG
>NZ_JAUCAP010000080.1:0-10969 GCF_030361045.1 Lentilactobacillus sp. TOM.63 | reverse complement strand
TCATAAGGGAAGGCATTCCCTATTTCTATACAATTCAGAAATCTTTTATGCATTTACACAAGATATTTTACGCTCTCGAAGTTTTAAGCTTAGCTGATTTTGTAGTGGTATTACTGCCGCTAACAGATGAAACCAAAGGGATGCTTTCAACCAAGAGTTTTGAAACCATGCGGGATAATGCCTACTTACTTAACTTTGGCCGGGGGGATATTGTGGATAACGCCGCAGTGATTTCTGCCCTTGATCATAACGAAATTGCCGGCTATATTAGTGATTTTCCAAAGGCTGAATTGCAAGATCACCCAAACATCACGCTATTACCTCATCTGGGTGGCAATACGATTGAAGCATTGACTCATTCTGCTAACACCATTTTGCAAAACTTGCTCGACTTTTTGGAGTATGGTACCGTTCGTCGTTCCGTTAACTTTCCGCAAGTTGATTTGCCCTTTACCAGCCCGCAGCGGCTAACATTCTTTTCGCATGCCCGTGAAAGTTTGTGGTCAGATGTTAACGATATTTTGAACAAATATGAAGTGCCAGTCAAAGAAATGATGGGCAATACCAGAGAAGGGTATGCTTACACAATTGTGAATACAGATTTAACATCATTATCTGATCAAATGGTGCAACAAATGGTTGCCGAGCTCAGCGGAACCGAAGAAATGTTACGTGTTCGGACACTGAATAACCCGACTTGGGAAAATTGGAACTAGAATTGTCAGAATGTTTCACAAACCTTTAGTAAGTAAAAATAATCAGGATAGCACTAAATTGTCTTGATTTGGTTGTTTTCCGTTAATCGTCATATCTTGGTTGATTTTAGTAAAATTTAGCTTATAATTAGGGTTGTAAGCGGTTGTAACAGACGGGCCGATTATGAAAAATGTGAAATAATTTTCAACTTCAAATTATTTTAGTTTTTGATAATTGGTTTTTATTTGCTTGTGATTGCTCATCGATTAACAAATAAATTTATTGGAGATGTGATTATGCGAATCAAAGCAGCTGTTGTTAATAAAAAAGGCGGAGATTTTGAAATCAAGGACGATGTTGAATTAGCAGACATGCAAGCTGACGATTTACAGGTTCATATGGTTGCCAGTGGAATCTGTCACTCTGACGAAGCATTGCGAAAAGGAACTGCGGAAATTGGCTATCCAATTATTTTAGGCCATGAAGGTTCTGGAATTGTTGAAAAGGTTGGCCCTGAAGTAAAGAACTTTAAGCCAGGTAACCACGTTGTCATGTCATTCTACGGTTGTGGCAACTGCATTAACTGTTTAAAGGGAATTCCAACTCAGTGTTTGAATTATGCCGCAAACAATTTGTCAGGCGTTCGTCCTGATGGAAGTGCTCACTTTACTGAAAATGGGCATGACGTTGCCGATATGTTTGACCAATCATCGTTTACCACGACAACCGTTGTCCGGGAACGAAATGCTGTGAAGGTTCCTAAGGACTTGGATCTTCGTGAACTTGGACCTCTTGGCTGTGGCTATGTAACTGGTAGTGGAACCGTCTTTAACACGTTGAAGCCGGAACCAGGTTCAACGATTGCTGTCTTTGGAACTGGGGCCGTTGGGTTGGCTGCCATGATGGCTGGCCGAATTTCTGGCTGCACTAAAGTCATTGACGTTGATATTGTGCCATCACGACTTGAATTGGCTAAGGAATTAGGCGCCACTGATACGATCAACAGCAAGGATCAGGATGCGGTTAAAGCAATCCAAGATTTGACTGATGGTCACGGCGTTGACTACGCTGTTGATACAACGGGTGTGAAGAAGGTTATGGAAGATTCCATTCAGGCGTTGGCTCAAGGGGGAACGACTGCAACAATTGCTGTTACTGATCAACACATTGATCTTGATACTTGGAATGATCTTTGCACCAGTGATCGCAAAGTTGTCGGGGTTAACATGGGCGATTCAATTCCTCAAGTCGATGTTCCTCGTTTGATCAAGTTCTATCAATTAGGGATGTTTGACTTCGACAAGACCGAGAAATTCTACAAGTTTGAAGATATTAATCAAGCCAACGCTGATTCTGTCAGCGGTAAGACGATTAAACCAGTCCTCATTATCGATGATAGTTATGTGCCTGGTAAATAACATGAATGTGTGATGGCTCATTAAAATAGTTGAGAGCCAGCCAAATAATCTAAGCTTAGATCTCGTTAGCCAGCTGATGACAGTCAGCAACTAATTCGATGTAAGCTTAGATTTTTTTAGTTTCAATGTGTGTTTAAGTTCAAATTCTTAATTAACCAGATTGGAGTATGAATCACCGATGCTTAGAGAAACTTGTGAAATTTATTCAATTAAGATGGGGATATCGCTTAATTGTCAGTAAATCAGGCTTGTGAAACAACGAGTTGCATTTAGTTGATTTAAAAAAGATGGGCATATAATTATATTTGTAAACGGTTACAAATAGTCGCTGATGATGACTTGGTCAGTATCATTTCCATTAACGATCCGTTCTGGTTTCTGATAATCGGTTGATCTTCTGAGTATCGGCTTGGAAGTTAACCACTCATCGGGACTGTGATGAGCTAAATCGCCTTTGCTGGATTGATGATTGATGATGTGATCAGGCAAGTAAATCAGGCATATGTAAGGGGGGGAGCCATCAAAGCTATTTGTTGCCTTTAGCAAGTTGGTTGTTAGATTTGATAGTTGTTTTCAAATGTTGTGATGTTAGATACATCGTAGCTGCTAGGTTTTTGAAAGGAAGCAAAATACTATGGCACAAAATACCGTTTCTATGAAACATTATCAAATGTATATCAATGGCGAATTTAAAGATTCTGAATCAGGCAACGAAATTAAGGTTCTCAACCCATCAACCGGTGAAGAAATTTCAACGGTTCCAGAAGCTACCCGTGAGGAAGCCCGGGAAGCCGTTGATGCAGCTTATGAAGCTGAAAAGACTTGGAAGAAAGTTCCTGCTGCCAAACGAGGCGCGTATTTACACGCTGTCGCTGACGAAATTCGAAAGAACAAGGATCACTTTGCTGAAATGCTCCAAGAAGAACAAGGAAAAATCAAGTCATTAGCAATGACTGAAATTCTATTCTCAGCTGATTATTTTGACTACATGGGCAGTGCATCTAGGACGTATGAAGGCGAAATTCTCCAGTCGGATAATCCGAATGAAAACATTTTGATTGCCAAACAACCAATTGGGGTTGCCGCTGGAATCTTGCCATGGAACTTCCCTTTCTTCTTAATTGCTCGTAAGATGGGGCCAGCGTTGGTTACTGGTAACACAATTGTTTTGAAACCAAGTTCAGATACCCCTAATTTAGCACTTGAATTTGCTAAGACTGTTAAAAAAGTTGGCATTCCAAAGGGTGTTGTTAACATTATCTCTGGCCGAGGCTCGATTGTTGGTGATGAACTGACTAAGAATAACAAGATCGGCATTATCAGCTTAACCGGTGCTACCAGTTCGGGGATACGGGTTATGAATGCGGCCGCAACTCATCTGGCTAAAGTATCCCTTGAATTAGGTGGTAAAGCACCCGGTATCATTTGTTCAGATGCAGATATTGATTTTGCTGTTCAATCAATCATTGATTCCCGAATTGATAACAACGGTCAAATCTGCAATAACTGTGAGCGACTCTATGTTCAAGAAGACATTGCTGATGAAGTGATCGAGAAACTATCTAAGAAATTATCCGAAGTGACTGTTGGTGATCCAATGGAACATGAAGACATTGGCATGGGTCCACTTATCAATCAAGCAGCCCTGGATAAAGTATCCGGATTAGTTGATCGAGCCGTCGAAGCTGGTGGCAAGATTACTGCCGGTGGCCACATCTTGAAGATCAAGAATGGCTTCTACTTCGAGCCAACGGTTATTACTAACGTTAAACAGGATTCAGAGATTGTTCAAAATGAAGTCTTTGGGCCAGTTCTGCCAGTGTTGACTTTCAAGACATTGGACGATGCCATCGAAATGGCCAATGATACTAAGTACGGCCTGACTTCTTCAATCTTCACCCAAAACCTTGATACAGCAGCAAGAGCAGCTAATGAGCTTGAAGCCGGCGAAACTTACATCAACCGATTCAACTTTGAAGCTATGAATGGTTCTCACGCTGGCTGGAAACAATCAGGTATCGGCGGTGACGATGGTAAGCACGGTATTGAAGAGTTCTTGAATACCCACACGATTTACCTCCAAGGTCATCCAGAGAATGCTAAGGGTTAGTTAGTGAATTAAAAAAGAGAATGAGACAGACAAAACATGGATTGGCATGTTAATCTGTTTCATTCTCTTTTTGTTTTAGGGTCATAATGCGATTGTGATTTGAAAAGCTGACAATATCCATTTGTTTTTAGGGTTTGGTTCTGATAAAAACGAATTTTGTCGCCGTCGAATGCGCTGGGCTGAACTGGTAATTTGGGGAATCGAAGTTTTTGAGATCGGTTGGATTCTCAAGTTGATTTTCAGCCATGAAGCGGACCATCTCACCCCGAGCCATTTTAGCCAAGGTAGCGCGCGTTTTGAGTTGACCATCAACCTCATGAACAAAGGTAATATCGATGAACTGGTCGGGTGATTGAAGATAGGAAGTAATTGCTTTTGAATATTCTTTTGAAGCCAGATTAATAATCGGCTCTTTTTCTGCGCTAATTGCTTGATATAAGTCATTACCCCAAAAGTCATAAAGGTTTTGAGTGCCGCTTACTGATAACCTTGCCCCCATTTCTAAACGATACGGCGCAATGCCGTCAAAAGGTTTCAAAATGCCATAGAATCCTGATAATATTCGTAAGTTGCGCTGTAAATAATCCAATGCTGGTGTTGTTAACAGGTCAGCCGCCAGGTACTGATACTGAATCCCAGAAAAGCTCAAAATAGCGGGGGTCAAGTGTTTTGTCAGATCAAGGTTTTGAAGGTGATCGTAATTGGGTTGAGTTAATTTATCGCTCGTATGCCATAGCTTTTTGGCCGCTTCATAATCCAATTGCTGCATGGCGGTTAATAATTCCTGAGCCTTTTCAAGATAAACGGGTAATCCCTGGATATCAAAGTCATCCTGGTTGACAATCATTTTTTTAGCCGGAGAAATGATGATTTTCATGACGATTGTTAAAATCCTTTCGTTGTTTGACAGTTCGTGATCGCACTATTGAACAAGATAGAATAGCCCACTGATGCCAATTAAAACGAAGACGCATTTTTGGATCATCTGGATATTCATATGAGCCGTGATTCGATTGGCAATCATGGTGCCAACTACGCCACCAACAATCCCAATTAAGATGAAGGGGATATCATTGGTCCCCAAAATGCCGTCATAGAATCGAACACTGGTGACGTACAATTGATCAATCAAAAAGAAAGTTTGAATATAGGCCAAGTACGCTTCTTTGGTATCGGCAAGTGACAGAAAATAGAGTGCCATGAGCGGTCCACCAATCCCAAATAAACCATTAAAGAAGCCGGAAACCACCATGAAGATAATGGCAACATAAATAGGATAATGTTTGCGACCACCAGACTTAATGAGGAGAAAATAGAGCGATAGGGCAACTAATAAGCCGCCCAACATCGATTTAAGCAGGTGAACATCAATTGAACTGACTAATTTCAAGGCGACAAAGGCCACGCTGGCATAGACCAGAAATGGCCAAATGATTCGCTTGAAGCTCAGACTACGACGGTATCGCCACGCTAGCATGATATTTGACACTGACATAATGAGCGAAGCAACCCCAGCACTTTGAGGGATCGGCAAAATCGTGGGTAAAAATACCATGAGAACAATGGCGGAACCAAAACCGGTCACCCCTTGGACGATGCCGGCAAGAACTGCGGGCAGTAATACGAAAAGTAATGTGGTCATTTTCTCACTCTCCCTTGGGCAATAGTTCGTTTAGATAACAAAGTTTTTAAAGCTTTGATACGCTGGCTGGCGTTTTTAGCCGTGTGGTTGGGGTGGGTGAATGTTTGGTATATAGCTTTCTTGAGACAACTAATGCGATGATCAGAAACAGCAAGCACATCGTAAAGCCGGCTTGAATGCCGATTTGCTGGTGGTTGGGCTGGCTGACAAAGAGGTGGCTGCCAATATTAATGGTTGCGACAATAATCGCGGTTCCAAACGATGCTGCAATCTGTCGGAGGGTGTTAAAGGCGGCCACGCCATCAGAAATTAAGTTGCTTGGTAAATAAGCTAACGCTTGGGTTTGAATCGGAATGAGAATGAGGACTAAGCCAAGTTGCCGAATCGTTTGGCCCAGCGTCAGCATTGCTACTGAGGCGTTAACATCAATGAAAGCCTGCATCATCGTTCCCAAACAATCAATTAGAATGCCGGTGGTTACGATAATTCGAACCGGATAACGGTCAAACAACCGACCGCTGATCGGTGACATGAACCCAGTTAATAACGCGCCAGGAAGTAACGCCAGACCGGAGATGATCGCACTTTTGCCCATGATGGTTTGGATTAATAATGGCAATAGAATCGTATTGCCATACATGGTGGACACAATGAGTGAATTAACCAGGGTGGCGGTTGTGAATTGGGCGTTTTTAAAAACAGCGAGATTCACAAAGGGGTGATCTGACTGTCGCTGGGTGATTATGAATGTAGTGATTAAAGCCACCCCAACTAAAAATGGCAGCCAAACCGTTGTTGAGGTAATCGCGAATTCGCCGACGTTTGAAAAACACCATAATAATCCAAGCAAGCCAAGGCTGATGGTGATAAGGCCAGTCACATTAAATTGCGGTTCTTGCTTAGTTGGAATCTTGGGTAATGCGATGAGGGCGAAACCTAGATCAAGAACAATAAATGGGAGCACTAAAATGAATAAATAACGCCATGAAAAATAATCTAAAATCACGCCAGAAAGGGTGGGACCAATGATTGGCGAAAAGTTAAACGCTAAGCCGACAATTCCCATGACGGCACCTTGTTTACCCCGGCTGGCATAGCGAATTGCCAAAATATTTACCAGTGGCATCATCATTCCGGAGCCGACTGCTTGAATCATCCGCCCAATAATTAACGTGAAAAAGTTAGGCGCCAATGCACCAAAAATGGTACCGATGAGAAAAATTGTACTAAATGAAATGAATAGCGAACGAAAGGTGAATTTTTTGGTGAGATAAGCACTAACTGGAATCATGATCGCATTGACCAGCATGTAGCCGTTACTAACCCACTGAACGGTGGACGAAGAAATATTAAATACCCGCATAAAGGTTGGCAGGGCAACGTTCATCAGTGTTGAGCAAAGGATTCCAAAGAAAGTGCCGAACACCATAATAAACAGTGCGCGTTTAATTTCTTTTGACATTAACAGGACTTCTAACTATGTATTTTTGGTGAAGCAACTCTAAATAGTGTAAGGATTATGGATTGCTAAGTCAAACCCTATGGTCAATTCCTATTTCTCAGCAAAAAAAGTAGCCGAGATGAATTTAAATTCTCAGCTACTTAGATGAATTGGGGCTGTGAGAGTAATCGGGTTAAGCTTTTTTAGTCACTCGATAAAAATACGGTGAAAACGGGGTTCCCTTAGCGATATTAAAGCCATCGTAATAAATTTTAACCTGTTTTCCACTGACTTTGTTAAAGGTAAATCGCCCGGTATGTAATTCATTTAAGGCGTTCTTTCCCTTTATCGTGTAGGCATGGCTATTGATTTTTCTCCATTTGGTATTCGTTAAATGCCAGCCGGCTGACTGGGTGAGGGATGCATCAATTCGGTTGCTCTTAACGCGAACCGATTCATGACTATATAACTTCTTCATGCCAAAATACTTACCAATATTGACCGTTTTATTACGCCAGTGGCCCTGAAAAGCAGTCGGGGTGCCGGTATGCCAAGTTGCCGCTTTAGCGTTTGTAGTCGTTGAGACACTGCCAATTGCTAAGGGGACGGCGATTAGCAGGCTGAGGGTTAATGATTGATTCATTTTATCGCTTCCAAAATAAAGGCTATTTTTGATTATCAGGGGTTATTAATTGAATTACCATGCTGGGTTCACCGCCTGGAATTGCTCGATAGACGGCATAGTCACCAGGTTTTAGGTTATAATCCTGTAATTGGCCATTGGCTTCCACCTTAAAGCCGGCAGCTTCGTAATAGCTGTGACCGTCAACGGGTTCATCCGTTAAGGTGACTTGAACGGAATCCAGAGGGGCAACGTCAAGTGACGCCCGCCTTAATGCTAAATATTGGTTATTAATTGAATCAACGGTTACGGTAATTGAGTTATCAGTACATGGGGCGGTAAACGTTTCTTTCAATATGCATGACTTCCTTTTTTGAATTCTGCGTGGCGAATATCGCTTACGTTTATTGTAACTGTTTTGTCAGTCTGAAAGTAAATTAAATGATCATTGGCACCAATAACAATACCATCAATATTATAAACACTTAAATAGGCTTCACCATTTAGCTGAAGGATGATTTCTCTGGAATTTTCCCAACTGAGTTGTAAAAAATGATCGATGACTTCTGGATCCTGTTGCGGTAAACGAGTAGTGGGAACTTCGCTGATTTTTTTATCAGTCATGTCTTGAGTGTGATCACTTAGAAAGTAACCTAACCACTTCATCATACCGCGATCGTTATAAAGCCATTGGTCACGAGGAACGTTGCGAATCATAAGGCCTCACCTCCATGTGTTCATTATACGAACATATGTTTGTGTGGTCAAGAAAAAAAGTGAGCGGATCCAAACAGTTAGAGATCGGAGTGTAAGTCTCCTCGAACAGAAATTCCGGGTTTGGGAATTTTTGTTTGAGGTGCTTACATGTAGATCTTTGTTTGGAGGAGCTGTCCTAACATCACAACTTCAACTGCTCTTCATCCGTCGACAACGGAAATCCCTTTCTAAAGGCAGTCATCAAGAAATTAAGTAGGGGTGGGGTCACTTTTAATTCGTCAAGATCACGCAGCGAGAATGTATAACGAATGGCATTTTCATCATTTGCTTCAACCTTTTGAACCCACTTTGGTTCCCGAATTAATTCTCGACCCATCGCAGCAAATGCAACTCCAGTATCAATGAGTTTTTCGACTTGAGCAGGGGTGGCTAGGTGGCCAACAACCATTAATGGCAAATTATCGTCAAGAAGTGGCTGAATCTTTTCAAATATTGGTTGAGGATCTGTCCGATCGACAATTGAAGTGGCAAACGCATCCGCTAGGGAAAGGTGAAGGTAGTCGATCGGCATTTGATTCAGCTTTTGAATTAAGGCTAGTGTGTCAGCCAAACGGATTCCGGGGGTTTCGATTTCTTCAGGGGAAATTCGATAACCTAAAATAAATGACGGTTTTGAATGTTTAATAACCGCCGCGCAAATAGAAACAACGGCTAATGGGAAATTCATTCTGTTTTCAAGGCTGCCACCCCATTTGTCAGTTCGCCGATTGGAATGGGGACTGAAAAATTGTTGCAGTAGGTAGGTATTGGCTCCGTGAAGCTCAACACCATCAAAGCCGGCGTCAATAGCGAGCTGAGTGGCATGACCAAAGTCTTTGATCGTTTGTTCGATTTCAGCATTGCTAAGGGCGCGTGGCGTTTCAGCGCCAGGTCGCAAGGGGGCAACGGCACTAGCAGAAACCGGCTGTTTACCACGGAGAACCTTAGAATTGCTCATTCTCCCAGCACTAAAGATTTGTAAGATTGCCTTAGTCCCGTTAAGCTTCATGGCATTAGCCAGTCGCCGCAGTCCAGGAAGCATTTTGCTGCTGGCAATACTTAGCTCACCTTCAAAGCCCTTGCCAAGTTCGTTAACATTGGCACAGCCGGTGATCATCAGGCCAACACCGCCAGACCGCAGGCGATAGTAGTCAATTTCGTCAGTTGTAATTGAGCCGTCTTCAAAGCTGGATTGTTCGGTCATTGGCGACATTGCGATCCGGTTCTTGATGGTAACGCCGTTTCGCAGCGTGTAAGGATTGAGAAAATGATAGGTTGCCATTGGAAAACCTCCATATAATTTAAGATATGATCTTATTCTAGCATAGTGAAGAATGCTTTGATGGAAAGCGGGTGTCTTGGAGAAATGATGTAAAACAAGTTTGACATATTATGTAAAACATGTTTTACTATAAATGTAAAATAAGTTTTACATTGAATGGGAGAAATTGTTATAAAAAATACGATTAGGAGCCGTCGAAAAGAATTGAAATTGTCTCAGGCAGAACTAAGTGAACTGACCTTAGTGACTCGACAGACAATTAATGCAATCGAAAATGAAAAATATGATCCTTCATTGGAATTGGCTTTTAAATTGGCGAGGGTATTGAACACAACGGTTGATGAACTTTTTATTTATGGAAAGGAAGGAAAATAATGAATACTAAAAAACACATCATCAATGTCGCGATAGCTGCGACTGCCGGATTAGGAGCTATTTACGTATCCTTTCTAATTAGCGCACTTTATCGGGGTTATTTCAATGTGCCACTGAACGTTTCAGTGATTTTGTGGGCAATATTAGCAATGGGGATCATTTTTGATCTCCTACTTTTGACAAAAACTAAAAAGATGAATCGGAAAATCAAATTTTTTGATTTTAGCGAGAGTGGCTATCCAGTAGACATGGAACATAATGATGAACAGGAATGGCGCCTGATGCTCACAGCAACATACATATCATCTCGACTGACAATTAATTATCTGATTATTGCTTTCATAATTCCCTATATCATCATTTTGTTTGGAACTGGTTTTGGGTTAATCTTTTGGATCATTTTTTCTGGGACAGCACTGTTTATCGCAATGATGATCAATGAATGGGGATATGTGTTTGCCTATTTACATTTGGACAGGTCATAGGGAAGGGTGCGGATAGAATCTTAGAATTAAAGCATCAAATAATTATCGAGTCGTTTAACCTTAATCGTAAGCACTAAATAATTGGACGTATTCAAAAAGGCATTCGAGCATGTTATTCTTCAGATAACACAATCGAATGCCT